>NZ_MVON01000018.1:0-68846 GCF_002018925.1 Acinetobacter sp. MF4642 | reverse complement strand
CTGGGTATATTGGTTCAATAAAAAGCGTGTACACAGTGCACTGGGTTATGTATCGCCTTTTGAGTTTGAAGCAATGTACTATGATAAGATTAACCCGTTAGGTCAGGTGGCCTAACTTAAATAAAAAGTCTCCGACAAACCCGGTACGGTTCAAATATTATTGATTCTGATACTTAGGCATTGTCTAAAGCCATGTTTTGAATGGCTCGCTCAAAATCGCTAAGAATTTATAAAGTTGTTAACGATGACATCGAAACGATAAATTAAATTTTCCGAAATTGTCTAATGCACAGCACATTGTATCGTGATAGACTAAGAGAAATCGGGTGTGCCCCGATTTTTTTATGCGGATTCGTTCCGCGCAGACAAGATTTTAGGTTTACAACATGCCCATTTCAGAGACATGGTTATTACCTGATGGTGTAGCTGATGTACTACCAGAACAGGCGCAAGTGATTGAAACTTTGCGTCGTCAAGCATTAGATTTCCTCGCAACTCGAGGTTATCAGTTGGTGTACACGCCATTCATTGAATACATCGAATCGTTATCTTCTCTTTCAGAATCGAATCAAGATTTAGACTTAGCCACTTTTAAAGTGATTGATCAGCTTTCTGGTCGTTTACTTGGTGTGCGTGCCGATATGACACCACAAGTGGCTCGTATTGATGCGCATGTACATCCAGTTGAAGGCGTTGCTCGCTATTGCTATGCAGGAACAGTCCTACATACCAAACCACAAGGCTTTAATACCACGCGTACACCTTTGCAGTTAGGTGCTGAGCTATTCGGTTCAGACAGCATCGATGCCGATGTTGAACTGATTGATGTGATGATTAGCTTGCTTGAAAAAACAGGTTTTGCAGACGGTATCCATTTAGATTTAGGCCATGTGGGCTTATTCCGTAGTATGGTGAAGGTTGCAGGTTTAAACAAAGCGACTGAACGTCAACTCTCTGATTTATACCAACGTAAAGCTCTGCCAGAATTGGCTGAATTTACCCAAGATTTAAACTTTGGTGCTGACTTTTATAATTTAGGTCGTTATGCAAGTGACTTAGATGCCTTGCAAACGCATTTAAGTGCAGAAGTCATTGCCGATGCTGAATTCAAGCACGCTTTCGATGCATTAAAAACCACACAATCTGAGATTCAAGCACGTTGGCCAAATCTTCAGATGGGTATTGATGTGGTTGAGCTACGTTCGTATCACTACCATACGGGCTTAATGTATGCCGTTTATGCACCAAACCGTGCTGCGCCATTGGCACAAGGTGGACGCTATGACGGAATTGGTGAGCACTTTGGGCGTGCACGCCCAGCAACAGGCTTCAGTTGTGACTTATATGCACTTAGTGCAGGTCGTTTTCAGCAAAACAGTCTTGTGGTTGCTCCCAAAGGTACTCAAACAGATTTGATCCAAGCGATTGAACACACGCGTGCTCAAGGCATGAGTGTGATTCAACTTTTGGGGCAGGATGATTTAACTACGCTTCCATATGCAACGCACCAGTTGGTGAATGTTGCAGGTCAATGGACTGTAGAACAAATTTAATCACTTCTTCAGGTAAGCTAAAACCTGAGAAGTTCTTCAATTTTAACAGCATGATGCAATGAGGCTATTATGGGCAAGAATGTTGTGGTACTCGGTACCCAATGGGGCGACGAAGGTAAAGGTAAAATCGTCGACCTGCTCACAGATCAAGCGGCTGCGGTCGTTCGTTATCAAGGCGGACATAACGCAGGTCATACACTTGTCGTTGGTGGTAAGAAAACTGTATTACACCTCATTCCATCTGGTATTTTACGTGAAAACGTACTGTGCTTAATTGGTAATGGTGTGGTGCTTTCTCCTGAAGCGCTCATCAAAGAGATGGACATTCTTGAAAAAGAAGGCGTGCCAGTTAAAGAACGTCTACGTATTTCTCCGAACTGTCCACTGATTTTGCCAAACCATATTGCACTTGACCAAGCGCGTGAAATCAAGCGTGGTAATGCGAAAATTGGTACCACTGGTCGTGGTATTGGTCCTGCGTATGAAGACAAAGTTGCACGTCGTGCAATTCGTGTTGCAGACTTGGTTCGTGGTGGCGAGCATCTTAAAGCTCAGTTAACTGAACTTCTTGAGTACCATAACTTCCAATTAACACAATTCTACGGCGTAGAAGCAGTTAAATTAGAAGATGTACTTGCGCTGTGTGATCAATGGCGTGAAGTGGTTGCACCACTTGTGATTGATGTCACTACAGAGCTGCATAATTACCGTAAAAATGGTGATAACATCATGTTTGAAGGTGCTCAAGGCTCCCTTCTAGATGTTGACCATGGTACATATCCGTATGTAACGTCTTCAAACACGACTGCTGGTGGCGTAAGCTCAGGTTCTGGTTTGGGGCCTTTACATCTTGACTATGTATTGGGTATTACTAAAGCATACACAACACGTGTAGGTGCAGGTCCGTTCCCAACTGAGTTGGTTTATGACGCTGCAAATGACGTAGGTGATGCGATTGGTAAGCACTTAGGGACTGTAGGTTCTGAATTTGGTGCCTCTACGGGTCGTCAACGTCGTTGTGGTTGGTTCGATGCTGAAATCCTTCGTCGTTCTGTAGACGTAAACTCACTTTCAGGTATTTGCTTAACTAAACTTGACGTTCTTGATGGTTTAGAAGAAGTGAAAATCTGCGTAGGTTACGAAGCGGCAGATTCTGGTTGTGTTGGTTCTTCTGATGCGCTTGCATTTGAAACTTTAAAACCAATTTACGAAACAATGCCAGGTTGGTCTGAGTCTACCTTTGGTGCGAAATCAATGGATCAATTGCCACAAGCAGCGATCAACTATGTAAAACGCATTGAACAATTAATCGAATGCCCAATCGATATCATTTCTACAGGTCCAGACCGTGAAGAAACGATTGTCTTACGTCATCCATTTGACGCTTAAGCGATAAAGCATCGAATAAAAAACCCTGTCTAGTACAGGGTTTTTTATTTGTGCGGTACATCTGTACATGAGCTTGACAGATATTGATTTAAGCTGCTGAGCTGGAATGACTTTCCCGACTAAAGTTGCATGAATAAGCACGACATAATGTATAAGTGCTTGTTAGAATAAAATGCACAATAAACAGATGAGCAGGCAGGATGCAAAAGAATATCGCGGGAACTATTTTTTACTCACTACTTTTTGCTATGGGTGGTGCGCCAACAATCGCGATGATGATTATTCAAGGGCAAACCACCGATCCAGACGTGATTTATAGTGCGCTCATTGGATTGTCTGTGATTATTGCTTGTATCTTAGTGCCGATCATACTGCTCCAAAATGCATTCCTGTTCGCGAAGCGTAAAAGTGCGACCCTTGAGGAAAAAATTGAACCTTTAAGCCACCTGTATTTGGGTTTAAATATTCTGTGTTTGGTTTATTGGCTTTTGATTCAGTTTATGTAACTAGGTTTAAGGTGGTGTGTAGATATCGCTCTAGCGCGGAAATTTGGCTTATTGTGCTTAATTGTGAAGATATTTTTACATAATTGCTATGATAAAACGTGGTGATGATATTTAACAATTTAAATCTATTCAATATAATTCAGCACATTATGTAAAATGCTTTGAGATGGATGGAGTTAAGCAATAATGAAAAATAAAATATTAATGAGTTTGTGTGCAGCAAGTGTGGTTACAATTTCAGGTTGTGCAACTTTTGCGGAAGTGGCAGGTGCAGACACTGCAACATTAAATGCAGCAGCAACCCAAGGCTTCAACAAAACTGTGAATGAAGCGCGAAGCACAAAGACCTTAGATACCTCATCTACGACCTATAAGCGTATTTATGGTGTATTCAATCGCTTGAAGCCATATGCCGATCAAATGAATCAAACTGGAACGAAATTTGACTGGCAGTTGGCAGTACTTAAGTCAAATCAGGTCAACGCCTATGTTGCACCTGGTGGTAAGGTGGTGTTCTACACAGGTATTGTAGATAAATTGAACCTAACTGATGCTGAAATTGCAGCGGTGATGGGACATGAAATGGTGCATGCTTTAGAAGAGCACTCAAAGAGTAAGGTTGGTGCGCAGGCATTAACGGATTTGGCTTTGGGGATTGGTCTAAGTGCGGCAGGTGTAGGTCAAACGGGTTCAGCAGCAGCGCAGTTAGGTAGTCAAATTGGTATTGGTTTGCCTTACTCACGTAGCCTAGAAAGTCGTGCAGACCAAGGTGGTTTAATGTTGATGGCTAAAGCAGGCTATAACCCTCAAGCCGCAATTAGTCTGTGGGAAAAAATGAATAAGCTCGATGGAGCAGGCGGTTCTTCATTCCTGTCGACTCACCCGTCAAACAGCCAACGTATTGAAGCAATGCGTAAGAACTTAGCCGCTGCTCAAGCGGTTTATAATCAAAGACGTTAATTTATTTTGAATAAAAAAGGACGCAAAGGCGTCCTTTTTTAATGTCAGCTTATGATTTTGAAAATCATAAATGATTTGTGACAGGTGAAGTCGTGTTTCACCTGAACAGCTAACTAAGAAATATCTATGGTGCAGGATTAGGTTGTTGCTGATGAATAGCTTGAATACCCTGTAAAACATCTTCGGATAAATCAATTTCAAAGGCTTGAATATTTTCTTTCAACTGGTCTAAGTTAGTCGCACCAATAATCGTACTGGTCACAAAAAATTGCTGCTTGATAAAGGCTAAAGCCAGTTGTGTCGGCGTTAAACCATGTCGTTCAGCCAGTTGCGCATACTGTTCTGTTGCCCATTCACTCTCTGGGTTGCTATAACGACTAAAGCGGCTGAAAAGCGTCACGCGAGCATTCGCTGGGCGTGCACCATTACGGAATTTACCTGTGAGATAGCCAAAAGCGAGTGGGGAGTAGGCGAGTAAACCAATGCCTTCATATTTCGCAATTTCCGACATGCCAATTTCATAAGTGCGGTTCAGTAGGCTATATGGGTTTTGCACACTGACAAATTTAGATAGACCAAGCTGTTCTGCAATCTGCAGGAATTTCATGGTGCCCCATGGTGTTTCATTAGATAAGCCAATATAACGAATACGCCCTTTTTGAATCTCTGCTTCTAATGCTTGTAGTGTTTCTTGCAAAGAGGTCAAGGTTTGCGTGCTCTGGGCTTCACTGTTTTCATAGCCTAATTTGCCGAAAAAGTTGGTTGGGCGCTGTGGCCAGTGTAGCTGATATAAATCGATATAATCGGTCTGTAAACGCTTTAGGTTGCCATCTAGGGCAGAAGAAATATCGGTTGCATTAAAACGAGTCTGTCCATCACGAATATGACTACCACCTTGCGACGGCCCCGCAATTTTAGAGGCTAAAAATAGCTTGTCTCGACCGCCGCGCTGGGCAATCCATTGGCCAATAATACTTTCGGTTGCACCTTGGGTTTCAGTTTTTGGAGGAACAGGGTACATTTCCGCAGTGTCCCAAAAGTTAATGCCTTGCGCTAAAGCATAATCAAGTTGTTCAAAGGCTTCAGCTTGAGTGTTTTGCTCACCAAAGGTCATGGTGCCGAGACAAATTTCAGGAACCAAAATGCCTGTATTGGCTAAGGGTTTAAATTGCATTCAACATTTCCTTTTATGGACTGCGTTTTTTCGGTCGAATTAGGTTACACAGTTATGCCCAGTAGGTTAAATCACTATTTTTACAAAGTTTGTCATGATTTTGTCAAAGCAGAAGCAGATTTAAAGACATAAAAAAAAGCAAATCCTAAGATTTGCTTTTGGCTGTATCAGCTATGGAGGAAAGTCTTATTCTTCGTCTTCATAGTCATCAGCATTCGCTTTTGACTCTTCTAAAGAGGCATCAAAAATTAAGATGGCTTTACCATCAGTTTCGATCATGCCTTGCTCTTCGAGTGTTTTCAAAACACGACCAACCATTTCACGTGAACAACCGACAATACGTCCAATCTCTTGACGCGTAATACGAATTTGGCGGCCATTTGGTAAAATCATCGCTTCAGGTTGCGACGATAAGTCGATTAGGCAACGTGCAATACGACCTGAAACATCGATAAATGCAAGGTCAGTCACTTTACGAGTGGTATTTTTTAAACGGCGAACTAGCTGTGCAAATACTGCATAGCTTAGGTCAGGGTATTGTTTGCTGAGCTCATGGAAGTTTTCATAAGTCACTTCAGCAATTTCGCAGACATCACGGGTACGCACTTCTGCAGTACGTTGTGAGTTTGCTTCGAATAGACCCATTTCCCCAAAAAAATCACCCGCATTTAAATAAGCGACCACGATTTCACGTTCATCGTCTTCACGCAGAATAATGGAGACCGAACCTTTTAAAATCAAATATAAAGATTTAGATTCTGAGCCTGCATCTACGATGGTGGTACGCTTAGGATAACGATTAATATATGCGCGTTTTAATAATGCTTTGACTGACTCGGGGAGTTGACCTGGAGACAGCGCATCAGTGCTTAATTGTGAAAAGCTTGAAGTCATGCTAACGGTTCCGAAAATGGATAAAATATAGATCGCACAGACCTAGGGTGAACTTGTCACACAGTCAGAGCTGAAATTCCTTATCAACTCAATTTATGTTAGTGTACAGTCACTTCGTCAATCTATAGCTTTTTTTAGGTACTTGCAATGCAAACAACTGTTCATTGGTTAGAGAATGTTGCTTTCGAAGCAAAAACTCAAAGTGGTCACAGTGTTATCATGGATGGATCGCCAGAATATGGTGGTGAAAACCGTGGTCCAAGACCAATGGAATTAATCCTGACAGGACTGGGTGGTTGTGCCTCTTTTGACATCGTGACCATACTTAAAAAATCACGCCAAGAAATTACCGATGTACGCTGTGAACTCAAGGCAGAGCGGGCAGATAGCATCCCTGCAGTGTTCACAAAAATCCACTTACATTTCGTGATTATGGGTCATGCGGTGAAGGAAAAACAAGTCGCAAAAGCCGTGGAATTATCGGCAGAAAAGTACTGTTCTGCGAGCAAAATGTTGATGGATGGTGGGGTTGAAATCACCCATGATTTTGAGATTATTGAAGCAAATTAAACGCTGACTTTTAAGTCATTTGAGGCTGATCTGGTGATCGGCCTTTTTCATGCTTCACGCTTTTGTTTTGATTCCGTAAACTGGGACACAATTCATCACACGAATAAATAGAAAAATGCGTTGCTTGTTTGATTAATAATTGATCAAATGATTTTGGTTGTCACTGATTGATAGGTCGTTGTGGTCTTTAATACATAAATAATGTGGGGTGACGCTTGAAAATAAGGCGGAGAAGACCCATCTTATAACAGAGTCTTATGAGTTTATTATTAAGATAAACTAATGAAAAATAAGTTAAAATGTAGAAAAATTAATTAAATTTGAATTGAATTTTGAGCAATTGTTCCCATATATCCATCAAGTTCGAAATTTATTGTGAGGAAAACAAGAATGCGATTTGAAAAATTCACAAACCGCTTACAGCAAGCTCTCTCAGATGCTCAATCACTTGCAGTGGGGAAAGACCATACCGCAATTGAAGGTATTCATATCTTATCAACATTGTTAGATGAAACCTCCAATCTGAGTTTGTTGCAACAAGCGGGTGCTAATTTACCTGCTTTACAAAGTAAATTAAAACAAGCACTAGCTGATGCACCAACACTGACAAATCCTACAGGTGACGTCAATTTAAGTTCAGAGGCTGTCAAAGCGCTGAATTTGGCAGATAGCTTCGCGCAAAAAGCAGGCGATGAGTTTTTGTCTACCGATTGGGTGATGCAAGCCTTGGCCGAAGTGGGGGCAACTAAAACGCTACTCAACAGCGTGGGCGTACAAGCAGACAGCTTACGAAAAGTCATTTTAAAAATTCGAGGTGATGAGAAAGTCATGAGCAACAATCATGAAGATCAACGTGATTCTCTGAATAAATACACCATTGATTTAACTGAACGCGCACTTGCAGGTAAGTTAGATCCTGTGATTGGGCGTGATGACGAGATTCGTCGTACCATTCAAGTTTTGTCGCGTCGTACCAAAAATAACCCAGTGTTGATTGGTGAACCCGGGGTAGGTAAAACAGCCATTGTTGAAGGCTTGGCACAGCGGATTATTAACCGTGAAGTACCTGAAAGCCTACAAGGTAAACGTGTTTTATCCTTAGATTTGGGTTCTTTGCTTGCGGGTGCCAAATACCGAGGCGAGTTTGAAGAGCGCTTAAAAGCAGTACTGAAAGATTTGTCTAAACAGGATGGTGAAGTCATTTTGTTCATCGACGAATTACATACGCTGGTAGGCGCAGGTAAAGGCGATGGTGCAATGGATGCAGGTAATATGTTGAAACCTGCTCTGGCACGTGGTGAGTTACGCTGTGTTGGTGCAACCACATTAGATGAATATCGTCAGTACATTGAGAAAGATGCTGCGCTAGAGCGTCGCTTCCAAAAAGTGTTGGTCGATGAGCCGAGTGTGGAAGACACCATTGCGATTTTACGTGGTTTGAAAGAGCGCTATGAAGTGCACCATGGTGTGAAAATTTTAGACTCTGCCATCATTGCAGCAGCGAAAATGTCACATCGTTATATCACCGACCGTCAATTGCCTGATAAAGCGATTGATTTGATTGATGAAGCGGCTTCTCGTATCAAAATGGAGCTGGACTCTAAGCCAGAAGCTTTGGATAAACTTGAGCGTCGTTTGATTCAATTGAAACTGCAACTTGAAGCAGTGAAAAAAGATGAAGATGCCGGTAGTCGTGCGGAAGTCGCTCATCTTGAAAAGCAAATTAGCGAAGTTCAACATGAATACAATGATTTAGAAGAGGTTTGGAAAGCTGAAAAAACCTTAGTTGAAGGTACCAAACAAGTTCAAGCTGAATTAGATCAGGCGCGTATTGCGCTGCAAAAAGCGCAGCGTGAAAACGACTTAGGTGAAATGTCGCGTCTTCAGTATGGTGTGATTCCAGAGTTGGAAAAACGTCTCAATGAAGAAGAAGTCGTTGAGGAAAAAGAAGAGCCAAAACTACTGCGTAACAAAGTCACTGACAATGAAATTGCAGAAGTCGTTAGTGCTGCTACGGGCATTCCAGTGGCTAAAATGATGCAAGGTGAACGTGAGAAACTTCTCCATATGGAAGAGTTCCTACATAACCGTGTCGTCGGACAAGATGATGCTGTGGTTGCAGTATCCAATGCGGTTCGTCGTTCGCGTGCTGGCTTGTCTGACCCGAACCGACCAAGCGGCTCGTTCTTATTCTTGGGCCCAACTGGTGTTGGTAAAACAGAGTTGACTAAAGCACTGGCAAACTTCTTATTTGATAGTGACGATGCCATGATTCGTATCGACATGTCCGAGTTTATGGAAAAACACTCTGTCAGTCGTTTGGTGGGTGCGCCTCCTGGTTATGTCGGCTACGAAGAAGGTGGTGTGTTAACTGAAGCTGTACGCCGTAAACCGTATAGTGTCGTGCTGTTCGATGAAGTGGAAAAAGCACATCCCGATGTGTTTAACATCTTGCTCCAAGTGTTGGATGATGGTCGCTTAACGGATTCGCAAGGTCGCGTGGTTGACTTTAAAAATACTGTGATCGTCATGACATCGAATTTAGGTTCGAGTGATGTGCGTGAGTTGGGTGATAATCCTTTGGATGAAGAAGTTCGAGCAGTGGTGATGAATGCTGTGACGCAACATTTCCGTCCAGAGTTTATCAACCGTATTGATGAGTTAGTGGTCTTCCATTCACTCAAAAAAGCGCAAATTCGTGGTATTGCCGATATCCAATTGGATCGTTTACGTGATCGTTTGGTTGAAAAAGATATGCGCTTAACGGTGGATGATCAAGCCTTTGACTTATTGATTGACGCTGGTTTTGACCCCGTTTACGGTGCACGCCCATTGAAACGTGCCATCCAACAACAGGTTGAAAACAACTTAGCTCAAAAAATATTGTCTGGTTACTATGTGGCTGGAGACAATATTATGATCACTGCACAAGATGGTCAGTTGAGCTTTGACAAAGTGAAAATGAGTTAATCGTGTAAATGGTTCATTGAAACTAAAAAACCCAGCTTCGGCTGGGTTTTTTATTGCGGGATAGAAATGTTAAAAGCTGACATTTTTAAGCCAAAATGTGACGTAAGTTTTCACATTTATGTGATGGGTATGGCATCTAAGTGATTTATTTGCAAAACAATTATCTTTATTTAAAGATTCTCTTTATAATTTATTTTAATAAAAAACAAACAACTTGAGATAGAAGAAATGACTCAATTGAAGTGGGGTATTGGAGGCGTACTTACGCTTGCTGTGGTCGCAGTAGGGGGGAATCTTTATGCGGATAAAAGCTTGAAGGCTTATTATCAACACAGCACCAAACAATCGAATGATTTAAAGTTGCAATATCAACAATTTCAAATGGGGGCTTTAAATGGCAGTGCGAACTGGACCGCTGAATTAGTCCTAGACCCATGTAAACCGAAAGAAGTGATCCAATTGAAGGGGCAGGATCATATTCAACGGAGTTGGAATGGATATGCGATTCGTTCAGATATTAATATTACGCAAGCACCCGGCGCACTTCAGTCTTTGTTGAAGGAACCACTTAAAGTACAAAGCAAAGTGAATTGGTTGGGTACTTTGAATAGTACCTTGACTACGCCAGTGATTACCCGCAATGAAGCTCAACTCCAGTCTAGATTAGACCCGATGACATTAAAGTTTCGCGCAAAACCGATCGAACAACAGTTAAAGATACTGGATTTACAGCTTGAAATTCCGAATTTAACAGTCACCGATCCAAATATACATTTGCAAATGGTGGGGCTGAAGTTAGAAAGTAACCAAGGGCTGAATGGTGAATATCTTGAGGCGGGGGAAACCAAAATTAAGATGGATCTGCTGAAAATGTCAGATCGAGATATCAATAAACCGATCAATGCTGAACTGAAGAATTTTAGTATAGAAACACAAAGTGAGCTGACAGACCGAGTTGTAAACACCGAAATGTTGTTGCGTCTAGATGAAATGAAAATGCCTTCAGCACCCGCAGTCCAAAACGTACAGTTTAATTTTAATGTACTCGATGTAAACCGGCAGAAATTACAGACGCTGTTTGATATTTTGGCGAAAAGTGAAAACAGTTGTTTGGCAAAAGAGGCAATGGAAAAAGATATGGAGCCTGCTTTATTGGCCGTGATCAATGAAGGTTTCCGTTTTGAATCCAAAGAGAACCAATTTGCTATTGGGGAAGGTGTTGCGCAGGCGAATGTGACGGGGCGTATTATGCCGAGTCATCAATCGACGGTGATGGGTATGGTGAAAATGATGCCGAGTTTAATGGAATACAAAGCAGATATTCAGTTTGATAAAAATATGATCTCGCGCATCATGAATAATTATCTGCAAAAAGGTGGCGTCAGCATGTCTGATCAAGAGATCGAAACCATGCTTTCGACGATGCAGAGTTCAGGGCAGGTGAAACGTGAAGGGAATGTCATGAAAATGTCAGTTGATTACAAATATGGGCAAACCAATTTCCTGACTGAATAATGCAAAATATGATGGTGTAACATATAAAAAAGGGACGTATTTCGTCCCTTTTTTATATCTGAAAATTGTCTAATGCAAATTTAGCGAAGATGAAATACCAGCGGGTATTTCATCTTCAGTGCATTAGTTTTTTGGATGGGTAATTTTCCACGCACGGTGGATTTTTTGATTGCGCTTGAAATCAGGCCCAATGGTTTCACTGGTAATTTCTTCGACATCAAAAAACGCTAAAATTTCTTCGTCCATTTCAAAACCACGGTAGTTGTTCGAGAAGTACAAAGTACCATCCGTGGTTAAACGGTTCATCGCGCGTTTGAGCAATGATAAATGGTCGCGTTGTACATCAAAGGTACCGTAGAACTTCTTCGAGTTTGAGAAGGTTGGTGGGTCAATAAAGATCAGCTCATACTGTTCATGACCTTCTTTTAACCACTCAAAACAATCACTAGCAAAGAACTGATGTTGTTCATCGGCATGATCGACCGTTAAGCCGTTCAAGACGAAGTTCTCTTTAGACCAGTTCAAATATGTATTTGAAAGATCGACACTGGTGGTACTTGCCGCGCCGCCTAAAGCTGCATGTAAGCTGGCTGTAGAGGTATAGCTATACAAGTTCAAGAAGTGCTTACCACGTGCTTCTTGTGCAATGCGTAAGCGGATTTGACGGTGGTCGAGGAACAAACCTGTATCTAAGTAATCAGTTAAGTTCACTAAGATTTTTGCTTTGCCTTCTTGCACGATAAAACGCTTAGAAGCAGTACTTTGCTTGGTATATTGAGTTTTACCTTCTTGGCGAGCACGTGTTTTGATAAAGATCGCATCACGGCCTAAACCTGTTACAGCACGAATCGCCTGTAAAGCAAGATTGAAACGTTTCTTGGCTTTTTCAGGATCGATTTTTTTCGGTGGCGCATATTCTTGGACGTGTAAACGTTCACCATACAAATCGACTGCGACGTTAAAGTCTGGAAGATCGGCATCATATAAACGTAAACAGTGAATGTTTTCTTTCACTGCCCATTTCTTTAAGGTCTGCATGTTCTTTTGTAAACGGTTAGCAAAGTCTTCAGCACCTTCAATCGCCTCAAACTGTTGTGGCTGCCAAGTTTCCAAGAACGGTTTGACTACTGCAACAGGTTTAACTGAACCTGAACGCACGTAAATAGGGAGTTTACCATTCATCAAACGCATGGTTTGTGGGTCATTCAGCGCCAATACATCGGCTTGCTCAACGGCTGCTGCGATAACCGCTGCGGTCTGATTTGGGAAGTTCTTTTGTAGTAATGCGGACAAGCCTAAATATAAAGCACGGTTTGAGGCTTTATCACCCAAACGCTCACCATAAGGTGGGTTGGTCACAATAAAGGCTGTTTTTCCTTCGGCTTCAAAGTTTGGCCAGTCGGCTAAAGTCCGTTCTTCGATTTGGATCTGGTCAAGTACACGTTCAAAACCAGCAGCAATAATATTTTGCTTGGTGGCTTTTACTGCTTCCCAGTCTGCATCAAATGCGTAGAACTTAGGAAGGGGTTGTTCCAAGGCTGTTTGATGGCGTTCAGCTGCTTCCGCTTTAATGCTCATCCACAGATCATGGTCATGGCCATTCCAGCCATTGAAACCGAAACGACGAACTAAACCAGGTGCGCGGTCAGTCAGCATCATTAATGCTTCAATAATGAACGTCCCAGAACCACACATTGGGTCAAGGAAAATATCGGGTCTTTTTGTAAGGAGCTTGGCTTTTTGTAAAATCGCAGCCGCTAAATTTTCTTTAATTGGGGCATCGGTCATATAACGACGGTAGCCACGTTTATGCAATGAATCACCAGATAAGTCTAAACAGTATGTGTGTTCAGTTTTTCCTGCGAGTGCATAAATGGTAATTTCAGGTTGCTTAATATCAATACTTGGACGTTTACCGACAGCTTCCATGAATGAATCGACGATACCGTCTTTTACGCGTAGAGTTGCAAACTGGCTGTTCACCTTAATTTCACGTTCAATATGTAAACGAACGGCGAAGGTGCTTTGTGGTGCAAAAATTAGCGACCAATCAAAGTTCATTGCACCTTCGTAGAGCTCTTCAGCAACATCACGAGCATCATGGCTAAATTCCAGCTCATGAACATGAATGGGTGTGAGTACACGCGACGCAAGACGCGACCACATACAAATGCGATAGGCATGTTCCAGTGTACCTTTGAAAACTAAACGCCCAGGAAAACGTTCAATGTTTTGAACACCTAAACCTTCTAATTCTTCTTGGAGTAAGGTTTCTAAGCCATCGGCACACGTAACCCAATAGCTGCTTAAACGCGAAGCGGTTTTCATAAATTTGAGAGACCAAAATAAAACAAAATAAACTCGCTAAAGTTTAACGTATTTTGCCTCTGAATGGTTTTTTAAATATGCCTCTACTCAGCGGAAATATTAAAATAAATGAATCACCATGTGAACAATAACGTTTTTGGTACGTATTTTGCTAAATCCTTGCAAGTTTAATTTACTGACTGATTTCTGATAGATCGTCAGTAAATATTTTTCACTTGAAAGGGGATGAATATGTCGACCAAGTTAGATCGCGGTGTTGTAAGTCATGCTGATGCTTTTTCAATTGCAACTTTACTTTATGCACGTTTGCGCCGTGTATCGGGGCGTGTAATTGATGTAATGTATTTGGTGGAAAACCCAAGTTATGCACGTCAAATGGCAGAGCTTGCTTTAAGTACAAAAGATGCTGAACTGATTCGATTGGTGAGTCGTTTAGACAGTGTCATGGATGTTTTTAACTATGAAGAAACAGCCGTGATCGAAAAACCTAAACAGGTCGACACAACACGACATGAGTTGGAAGCCACTGAAGAAGAAATCTACCGTGCCCAAGTGTCACATCACTATATTGGCGCTTTACGATAAGAATCGCTGAAGTTGGATCGCTCTCGCAAGAGAGCTTTTTAAAATGTCCGCTTGGATAAATGGGATAAGAAACTCTATGGAATTGATATTTATAGCAATTTGATGAACTCTGAATTTGGCTAATTTAGCCTTTGATGGTTTAATTTAACTGGTTGAAATAATAGATAAGAATTTCATAATCTTAGTTTTGAAGCCGATGATAATTAAGGCAATTGTTTTAAACTGAGGTCCAAATCAAAAAGAAAATCTGTATAATGCGTTAACTTAACGTACAAGGAATCTCTCATGCACTTGGCAGCATTGCATACTCCGAGTCAGATTCAACTCAACCAAGATGGTCATCTCAAACACTTCCTCACCATCGAAGGTCTTTCTAAAGAAACTCTTACAAAAATATTGGACACCGCGCAGTCCTTTTTTAATGACCAAAATCAGCTGATTACCAACAACCTCTTAGAAGGTCGAACGGTAATGAACCTTTTCTTTGAAAACTCAACCCGTACTCGTACCACTTTTGAAGCAGCGGCAAAACGCCTTTCTGCAAATGTATTAAATATTGATATCGCACGTTCAAGTACTTCCAAAGGGGAGACGCTCAGAGACACTTTATGGAACTTAGAAGCGATGGCTGCGGATATTTTTGTGGTACGTCATTCTTCGTCGGGTGCGGCACATTTTATTGCCCAAACCGTTTGTCCACAGGTTGCAATTATCAATGCAGGTGATGGCCGTCATGCGCATCCAACACAAGCTATGTTGGACATGCTGACCATTCGCCGTGAAACCAAAAAGAAATTTGAAGATATTTCAATTGCCATCATTGGTGATATTAAACATTCACGTGTGGCGCGTTCAGATGTTGCTGCATTACAAACACTGGGGTGTAAAGACATTCGTGTAATTGCACCAAACACGCTGCTGCCATACGGCTTTGATGAATATGGTGAAGGTGTACGTTTATTTAATAACATGGAAGCTGGGATTCAAGACTGCGACGTGATTATTACCTTACGCATTCAAAATGAACGCATTGATTCGCCTGCGCTGTCATCTCAAGCTGAATTCTACAAAATGTACGGTTTAAACAAAGAACGTCTTGCGATGGCAAAACCTGATTGCATCGTGATGCATCCTGGGCCCATGAACCGTGGTGTAGAGATTGATTCCAGTATTGCTGATGGTCCACAGTCTGTGATTTTAAATCAGGTGACCAACGGAATTGCTGTACGTATGGCAGTTTTGGCGCTTGCAATGCAAGGTCAACTGCAAGAGCAAGGTTTGTTAGACGCGATTGCGGGATAAGGAATAAGTCATGACTGTTGTAAAAATTGAAAATGTACGTGTTCTTGACCCAATTCATCAAACAGATGCGGTTCAAACGGTATATATCGAAAATGGCAAGTTGGTTGCTGAAACAGCCAATGTCACTGAAACAATTGATGGTCAAGGCAAGTGGTTGATGCCAACGATGGTGGACTTATGTGCACGCCTACGTGAGCCAGGTCAGCAGCAGCACGGGACATTAAAATCAGAAGGTCGTGCTGCGCGTGAAAATGGTATTTTGCATGTGTTTACACCGCCAGACTCAAAACCGATTGTGCAAGATAATGGTGCTTTGATTCATGGTTTGATGGAAAAAGCGATGTTGGATGGCGGCATTTATCTGGAAGTGATTGGTGCTCAAACCCAAGGCTTACAAGGTAAGCAACCTGCAAATATGGCGGGTCTCAAAAAGGGTGGTTGTACAGCCGTTTCAAATGCCAATGCGCCTTTTGCAGACGATGATGTGGTGCTGCGCACTTTAGAATACGCAGCAGGTCTTGGTATGACTGTGGTGTTTTATGCAGAAGAACCGCAAATTGCCAAAGATGGCTGTGTCCATGAGGGCTTTGTGGCATCGCGTCAGGGCTTACCAACCATCCCTGCGATTGCCGAAACCATTGCGATTGCCAAGTATTTGCTAATGATTGAAGCGACGGGTGTTCGTGCTCACTTTGGCTTATTGTCTACAGG
Organism: Acinetobacter sp. MF4642; assembly: GCF_002018925.1. NCBI lineage: Bacteria > Pseudomonadati > Pseudomonadota > Gammaproteobacteria > Moraxellales > Moraxellaceae > Acinetobacter > Acinetobacter sp. MF4642. Next base: position 52,389 of record NZ_MVON01000018.1, on the reverse strand, counting down.
TGCTTCTGTCGATTTGATCAAAATCGCTAAAGATAAAGGCCTGCCAGTCACATGCGATGTAGCAATGCATCAGTTGCATTTAACAGATCAGCTGATTGATGGCTTCAACTCACTTGCACATGTCCGTCCACCACTACGTGCTGAGTCGGATAAAGAGCTCCTTCGCCAAGGTGTGAAAAGTGGAGTGATCGATGCGATTTGTACACATCATGAACCGCTGAGCAGCTCTGCAAAGTTAGCACCGTTTGCTGAAACACAACCGGGCATCACCGCTTTTGATACCTATGTAGCTTTCGGTGTGCAATTGGTACGTGAAGGTTTATTTAGCCCTTTGGAATGGGTCGAAAAAGTCACGATTGCACCAGCAACGGTGGCCAATATGCTTGAACGTTGGACTGCTGAAGCAGGCTGGGTATTGGTTGATCCTGAGTTAGACTGGATTGTAAATAAAGACAATATTTTGTCGCAAGGTAAAAATACACCTTTAATCAATCAAGTGGTGAAAGGAAAAGTTCTAAAAACTTTTGCAGCTTAAACATTACATTAAATGTGGATTAAAAAGTCAGCTTCGGCTGGCTTTTTTATTGGGCTTAGGTAAAACTGATGCAAATACAATATTTTACAAAGTATAAAAAATGAACAGATAAACTGAAAAATGACGATGAAAACAATGAGAAAAAGTGGGGTAAGACTTCATGAATGTCGATTTTATGGATTTACTAAAACAAAATGTCTCTGCAATTGTTTTAGAGGGTGATACACAACATTTACTTGAAAAAAATCAAGCAATTCAATCCTTTTTACCAATTTTACTGTCTATATTAAAGTCAAAGTCTGAACTGATTCCTGCATTTCAACAGCAGTTGAATCCACGTCTCAATGATGCTTTTGCATCGAATGTCAGTCTCAAGCAACAGTTTTTGGATCATGTCCGCGGGGCAGCGTCCGCAGATGAAATTGAAAGTACCTTGAGCCGTTCGATTACACCTGCATTAGCATTTTTAGCCACTGAGGCAGGCTCTTCAGAACCTGAAGCGATTTCCCATTTACTACAGGTCAACACCGATTCCATTAGTCGTGCGTTACCTGAATGGGCAACTGCATTACTGGCCGGATTAGGGGTAAATACCTTACAAGGACCGGCTACACATGTCGCGCCTGCAAGTGTACATGCTACAAAAGTAGATGAGAAACGGTCATTTTTACTCCCAATTTTGGCTTTAATTATTTTTGCGGCATTGTTTGCTTTTATTTTTAGGGCCTGTACCGACAAAGCCACCACTGAAACAGCACCTCCTGCAAATATGAATGCCAGCCAACCCGCAAAATTTCAAATCACCACAGGGGCAACAGGAGACTTGGTCACTTGCCAAATTTTCTCAGCCAATGCGGCTTATGTTGAAATTTTACAAAAAGAAGTAAAGCAAATTTTTAATAACAGCATCGGCTGTGGTGCAGATATGCAGAGTATGTATCACACTGAATTTATTGACCAAGATGCGATACCCAGTGTAATCAGTGCGTTGAAAGGTGTGCCGAATGTAAATTTAACATGGTTTGGCAATCAGTTATCGATTCAATCACAAGATCCAGCCAACGCACTTAAAGTGGCAGATCAAATTAAACCTTTACTGCGTAATATGACAGTTGTGACTCAGCAACCACTGGATGTCAACCGTGCCGTGGATACCAGTATTAGTGATGCTGAGCGTGCGCTGGCAGAAATTAATCCTGAGCAAGTTCGAGCACTAGACGTTGCCACGGCATTGAATTTGCAAATTATTAACTTTGATACAGCTTCATCGGCGATACCTGACGTCAATAAGTCGATTTTGGATCAGGCCGCGGCGCTGATGCAAAAAGCACCTCAAGTCAAATTGACCGTGATGGGGCACACAGATGCAACGGGCGATGCGGCCGTCAATAAAACCTTGTCGCAAAATCGAGCTCAGGCGGTGGTGGATTATTTAATTTTTAAAGGCGTCGATCCTGCGCAGTTGCGAGCGATTGGTTATGGCCAAGAAAAGCCAATTGCAGACAATCAAACCGATGAAGGTAAGTTTAAAAACCGCCGTATCGAGTTTGAGGTTTTAAATACAGACTCTGGTGTGGTGCGTGAAGTGGATGATCGTGGTGTTGAAAAGGTTAATTAAGCGATGTTTTAACCCTGCTACGGCAGGGTTCTTTTATATAGCTACTCGCATAAAAGCTTATTTTTTGGTTAAATACGCTGCGAAAAACAACAGCCTTATGGTTTTATAACAATGATGAAGAAAACAATTTTTGCCAGTTTAATCTTGAGCAGTTTATTTTTAAGTGCTTGTAACCGAACCGAGAATAAAGCAGAAACGGTTGCTGAACCACAAGAAATGTCAGATTGGAGTTGTACAGCTCCGGCCAATGTCGAACAAATTCAAGCGCATTTAAAAGCTGAATACTTAAAAGCCCTAGACCGCCGTTTGCGTGATAGCCGTGAATATGAGGCCGATGAAAAATTATTAACGCAGATTAATAACGGTATTCGCTTTGAAATTAAAGGGATTTCAACCACCACAGAAAAGCCTGATACAGCGAAGCAATTGGACTGCGAAAGCCAGTTGGTGGTGATTTTCCCGAAAGGGTTGCAGAAACGTGCTGAAAATGCGTTTTTAGCACGTCCATGCGAAGAGTGTGAGGACGGTTATCAAAGTACTTTGCGTGATGTCTTAGAAGAGGGTGAATATTCACTCAACTTAGACAATGATCAGCTACAAGGTGCATTTAGCTATAACATCATTAAAACGGATAAAGAAGGCATTAGCCTCAATGTACCCAATCAAAATGGCGTGATTGATGGTGTGGTTTTGGTGACTCAGCATGCGGTGCAGTTTGCGGCCTATGAAAAAGCCAATTTAGAGCAGCAAGAAAACATCAAACAATATAATGAGCAAGAAGTTGCGCAGATGGAACTGGCACAGAAAGCCATGAATATTCGTAAAAAGGAATTGGATGCTGACCAAGTCAAAGTGGTGGAACGCCTGAACCAAACTTGGGATAATTTCACTGAGGAGCAAAAACAGCAGCTACAACAAGACCAAACGGAGTGGTTTGAAAAACGTGATGTAGACTGTAAAGTGATTTCTCAAAAAAGTGTCTATCAAATGACGGATAGTGAAAAAGAAACCTATCAAAAGCAGTCGCAATATTGGGATGATGCTTTACGTGCCCAAGATCAACAATTGCAATATACCAAGTGCTTTAATCAAAAAACCAATGAGCGCATTGTGTATTTAAATAATGTGTTTAATTAATTGGGCTACATTGAAAATATGCTTTATAGAATGAGAAAAGGACGAATATGATTCGTCCTTTTTTATTTAGATTGTGTTTTCTTCCTTGGTTTAGAAGGTAGGAGGCATATAGGTTAGGCTACGACCTAAAATCCAAAGTAGGAACAGCACCAAAGGCAGATGGAAAACCAATTGAGTGACAGTAAAGCCGATCACATCTTTGGCTTTTAATTTGAGAATGCCAAGCATGGGCAGCATAAAAAATGGGTTGATTAAATTCGGCAAGGCTTCAGCAGCATTATAGATTTGCACCGACCAGCCTAAATGCACTTTTAAATCATGTGCAGCTTGCATGACATAGGGTGCTTCAATAATCCACTTACCACCGCCAGAAGGAATGAAAAAGCCTAAAATGGCAGAATATAAGCCCATCACAATGGCAAAGGTTTCTTTGGAGGCAATCGAAACAAAAAACTTAGCAATATAATGTGATAGCGACAAATCATGACTGTTTAACGCTTGTGTCATCATAAAGGCGATACTGCCATACAGCGGAAACTGAATCAGGACCCCTGAGACTGCTGGCACGGCTTTGGTGACAGCATTGAGGAAATTTCGTGGCGTACCATGTAGTGCAATACCCAGCATCAGGAAAATAAAGTTGTAGGTATTTAGGCTTGAAATGGCCAAGATCGGATTACTTTTGCTGAACTCATTGAACATCCAAACTAGACCCAAGAGCACAATCAAGATACTCAATAAAGGCGAGTTCTCTAACCAGTCTCCTGGGCGTTTTGTGGTTGCTGTCGGCTTAGTTTCTTCCTCAAACTGGATGGGGAATTGATCAATGGTTTTAATGTCTTGCCCTTTGGGTGCAGACCAAAATGCAATAGCAATCGAGGCAATAATCAATACAGCCGTCATGATCATCGACTGAGGCAAGAAAATGGTTTCGGTAAAGGGAATCACACCGGTTAGATTGTAAATCGATTCGGGCAGGCTGGCTTTGTTGGCTTGCAGTTGTGCCGCAGAAGAACTAATACCTAAGGCCCACGTTGCTCCCATACCAATAATCGCGGCGGCAGCGGCAGCACGATAGTCCATATTCAGTTCTTTGCGTTTAGCTAACGCAATCACCAGCAGGGCAGTCAGTACCGTACTCATGGCCCAGTTAATCAGCGAAATTAATAAACTGACCGTGGCAACAAGCACAATTGCACCGCGACCACTATGGGGAATTCGGGCCATTTTTTGAATCAGCAGCTCTACAGGCTTTGAAACAGAAACCACATAACCAACCACAATCAGCATACACATTTGTAAGGTAAAAGGGATCAGACTCCAAAAACCATCACCAAAGGAAACTGCGACATCTTTGGCAGGTGCGCCAATGCTGATCGAGGCAATCGCGACGATCACGACACCCAATAGGGCAAAAATATAAGAGTCTGGAAACCATTTCTCCGACCAATCACTGACACGTAGTGCAAAACGTTGCAAAATATTTTGAGAGTTTTCCATGCATTGATTCCATTTTTATCTATGAGGTATGAATTTTTGATTCAGCCTATCCGTGCTGATAGAAATGCCTTTAAAACAGGATCGCTGCTTTAAAGGCATTGGATTATTTTTTCTATTGTGTAAATGATGTCGAATTAGCGGATCAGAGCAACACCTGTCACTTTTTGAATGTCTTCAAAACTGACATCTTTCGCCAGTTCAACTAATTTCACACCTTCCTGCGTAATGTCCATGACACCGAGATCAGTAATCACGCGATGTACGACATTTTTGCCTGTCAGGGGCAGACTACATTGCTCGACAATTTTTGGCGTACCATCTTTTGCAGAGTGTTCCATGAGCACCACCACTTTTTGTACTCCAGCAACCAAATCCATCGCGCCACCCATGCCTTTGACTTTTTTACCCGGAATCATCCAGTTGGCCAAATCGCCATTTTGTGAGACTTCCATTGCCCCTAAAATGGCGATATTGACATGACCTCCACGGATCATGGCAAAAGAATCTGCACTAGAGAAAAATGCTGCGCCCTGACGTGCGGTAACAGTTTGTTTTCCAGCATTGATTAAATCGGCATCGACTGTTTCGGCTGTTGGAAACTCGCCAATACCTAACAATCCATTTTCAGACTGCAACCAGACGTTGACGTTTTCAGGAATATAGTTGGCCACCAGTGTGGGTAAGCCAATGCCTAAATTGACATAAAAACCATCTTCCAGCTCAAGCGCTGCACGTTGTGCCATTTCATTACGAGACCAAGCCATGGGTTAAGCCTCCTCTTTTAATGTGAGTTGTTCAATACGTTTTTCAGGGGTTGTATTTAGCACAATGCGATTGACATAAATACCCGGCAGATGAATCTGGTCTGGGTCTAAAGCGCCAATTTCAACAATCTCCTCAACTTCGACAATGCAGACTTTTCCAGCCATCGCACATACTGGGTTGAAGTTTTGTGCGGTTTTACGGAAAATTAAGTTACCTGCAGTATCGGCCTTGTATGCCTTCACGAGTGCAATGTCTGCGGTGAGCGAGTTTTCTAGAATATATGGTTTGCCATTAAACTCACGCTCTTCTTTGCCTTCGGCAATGAGCGTACCTACGCCTGTTGCGGTAAAGAAGGCAGGGATACCTGCACCTCCAGCACGGAGTTTTTCTGCCAGCGTGCCTTGAGGGGTGAGCTCCACCTCAAGCTCACCACTTAAGAACTGACGTTCAAATTCTTTGTTTTCACCCACATAAGAAGCAATCATTTTTTTGATTTGTTTGCTTTCTAGTAAGAGACCTAAGCCGAAACCATCGACGCCTGCATTGTTCGAAATACAGGTGAGGTTTTTCACGCCCGTTTGTTTTAAGGCTGTAATTAGACTTTCTGGAATACCGCATAAACCAAAGCCACCAACCGCTAGGGTTTGACCATCTTGAACTACATCTTGCAGTGCATCCTTTGCACTTGAATAAACTTTATTGACCATAGTGTTCTCGTTATCAATTGAATGGCTTAGGCACAGCGCTTTTGCCAGTAGGCATTGGCATAGTTAGATGGATTGGTGCGTTGCAGTACTTGGCTGATGTTTTGGCTGGCAATCATCAGTGCATCGAGATCAATCCCAGTGTCATAACCCATGTTGGAGAGTAGGTAGTAAAGGTCTTCTGAGGAGACATTGCCCGATGCGCCTTTGGCATAAGGGCAGCCACCTAAACCTGCAATGGACGAATCAAATACACGAATGCCTTGTTCTAAAGACTGGTAAATATTGGCAATGGCCATGCCATAGGTATTATGAAAATGTCCTGCTAAACTCATGGCATCCATTTCAGCTAAACATGCCTGCCAGACTTTTTTCACGCGGTCTGGTGTCGCCGTGCCAATTGTTTCACCTAAGGACACTTCATAGCAGCCCATGTCCAGCAAACGTTGGCTGACGTGTGCAACTTTGCTCGGTGCAATTGCGCCTTCATAGGGGCAGTCGACAACACAAGACACATAACCACGCACTTTGATGTTATGGGCTTTCGCCGCAGTCATGATGTCTGCAAATTTTTCAAAGCTTTCGTCAATGGAGCAATTGATGTTTTTTTGGGTAAAGCTTTCGGAGGCTGCGGTAAAAACTGCAACCTCCTGACAGCCGACTGCCAAAGCAGACTCAAATCCTTTCAAGTTCGGGGTCAGTAAACTAAAATTGATATTCGGATCTTTGGGTAAGCTGGCAAAGAGTTCGTCACTTTGTGCCATTTGTGGAACCCACTTTGCAGAGACACAAGAGCCCACTTCAATGGCACTGAGTCCCGTCTGCATTAAATCTATAATCAGTTTACGACGGTCATCCAAGGTGAGCGGTATCTTTTCATTTTGCAAACCATCTCGCGGCCCGACTTCGACAATTCTGACAAATTCATTCATACGGCACCTTCCAAGCTTGAAAACTCAACCAATTCATCGCCTGCTTTGACCTGATCACCGACTTGGAAGTAAGCTGCAGAGACAATGCCATCATGTGGAGCACGAATTGAATATTCAATTTTCATCGCTTCAAGCGTGAGGAGGACATCATCTTTTTTCACTGCGCTGTTGTTTTGTACCAAGACTTGTGTGATCACACCTGGCATTGGTGCTTTTAAGTTGTTGGCATCAGAAGCATCATCTTCCGTATTAAAGTTAGGCTGAATATGTGCAAATTTATAGCTTTGACCGTCTGCATACAAGGTTAGGCCCTGTGCATTTGAACTATAAGCATAGGTCTTTTTGCTTGTTGCACATTCAATTTTAGCTAAATGTGCCTCTAATAATTCACCTTGAATGAAAACGCTATGTCGATTGTACTTCGCTGTAAAGCCTTTTGCCGCTGGGCTGAAATAGACTTTATGTTCTTCATCGTTTAGTGCAAGTTTAATGGCATAGCTGGCATTAATATTTAAACGCCATAGAGACTCGGCTTGCCATACAGGATTTGCATCTGTTTTATTGCTGGCAAAACGGGACAAGAGTTCAATCAATGCTGCCGTAATGATGAGCTCTGAAGAGGCTGTTTCATTATGTTGCAATAAAAACGCTTCTTCACGTTGAATTAAGTTGGTGTCTAGATTGGCGGTTTTAAAAGACTCTGAACGGACCAAACGGTCTAAGAATGCAATGTTATTGCCCAAGCCATCGACATGGAATTGACTCAGTGCATGGTGCATTTGGGTGAGTGCGGCTTCACGATTCTTTGCCCAAACAATTAATTTGGCAATCATTGGGTCGTAAAAGGTCGTGATTTCATCCCCTTCAACAATGCCACTGTCTACGCGGACATGTTCATTTTGCTGAGGGTAGTGCAGGTAGTGGATTTTACCAATTGCAGGTAAGAAACCTTTTTCAGGTTCTTCAGCATAGACACGTGCTTCCAGCGCATGACCATGAATACTGAGCTCGTGTTGTTGTTTAGGCAGTGGTTCACCAAAAGCGACACGTAGTTGCCATTCCACCAAATCCTGCCCTGTAATCATCTCTGTTACAGGATGCTCAACTTGCAGGCGAGTATTCATTTCCATGAAATACGCTGTGCCGTCTTGCTCCACAATAAATTCAACAGTACCTGCACCGACATAATCCACTGCACGTGCTGCATCAATAGCGGCTTGGCGCATGGCTTCGAGTTTTGGCTCTGCCATTTTGGGTGCAGGTGCTTCTTCTAATACTTTTTGATGGCGACGTTGTACCGAACAATCGCGTTCAAAGAGGTGCACATAGTTACCATGTGTATCACCAAAAACTTGCACTTCAATATGGCGCGGTTGTACTACATAGCGTTCAACCAGTACATCATCATTGCCAAAGCTTGAACGCGCCTCACTTTTACATGAAGCCAAATGGCTTAAAAAGTCTTCGCCGCGATCAACTAAACGCATGCCTTTACCACCACCGCCAGCACTGGCTTTAATCAGCACAGGGTAGCCAATGGCATCGGCTTGTTGTTTTAAAAAATCAGGATCTTGGTTGGTGCCATGGTAGCCCGGCGTCAGCGGTACGCCTGCTTTCTCCATTAAGGATTTAGAAGTGGCTTTCAGGCCCATGGCTAAAATGGCATCTACAGGTGGACCAATAAAGACAATGTTGTTTTTTTGGCAAGCATTGGCAAATTGGTCATTTTCAGATAGAAAGCCATAACCTGGATGAATGGCTTCTGCGCCTGTATCTAAGGCAGCTTGGATAATACGTTCAATTTGTAGATAGCTTTGTGCAGCAGGGGATTCGCCGATATAAATGGCTTCGTCGGCTTGTTGCACGTGCTGTGCTTGAGCGTCAGCATCTGAATAGACTGCAACGGTGGCAATGCCCATTTTTTTTGCAGTTCGGATCACACGACAAGCAATTTCACCACGGTTTGCAATTAAGATTTTATTAAACATATCGATATCCTTTCTTGTTGTTATGCCGTTGTTTTGATCCAGACAGGACTGTGTTTATTTAAAAAAGCATTTAAGCCATTTTTCGCCTCTGATCCTTGGCGTACATGGGCAATATGTTGTGCAGTTTGCAACAACAATGCTTCGGTTAACACTTGCTGATAGACCATTTGGATAAGTTGTTTTGAAGCAGTTTGTGCTTCTGGCCCACCCAAAAGTAAGACATCGACTATTTCTGTGACTTTTTCATCTAACTGTTCAGCATCGGCCACCACATGCGCCAGACCAATGTGTAGGGCTTGTTCCGCAGAAATACGTTCTGCGGTTAAAAAGTAGCGTGAAGCTTGACGTGCACCAATCGCACGAATCACATAAGGACTAATGGTTGAAGGGGCTAAACCTAAGCGCACTTCAGAGGTTGCAAACTTAGCATCGCTGCTTGCGACACAAATATCGCAGGCAGAAGCCAGTCCCATCCCACCACCAAAAGCAATGCCTTGTACGCGGGCGATGGTCGGTTGTTTTAATGTCGCTAAACTTTGTAGCATTTTCGCTAGTTTCAATGCATCGGCTTCATTTTCAGCCTGTGATGCTTGTCCTGCTTCTTTCATCCAGTTCAGGTCAGCGCCCGCTGAGAAGCTTTTGCCACGACCAGCTAAAATCACGACACGAACATCATCACGCGTGTTGAGTTCGCTAAAGCAGTGGTGCAGTTCTTCAATCACTTGAGTATTGAAGGCATTATGCATTTCTGCACGATTAATCCATACCGTTGCCACTTGGTCGCGTTGTTCGAGTTGTAAATATTGAAAGCTCATCGCTCATCTCCTACATGCGGAACACGCCGAATTTGGTCGGTTGAATGGGTGCATTTAAAGCTGCGGCTAAACTTAAACCGAGCACCTGACGGCTTTGTGCAGGGTCAATCACACCGTCATCCCACAAACGCGCCGATGCATAATATGGATGGCCTTGACGTTCAAACTGATCGCGGAAGGGTTGTTTAAAATCATCTTCTTCTGCCGCAGACCAAGACTCGCCACGTTTTTCGATTTGATCACGCTTTAAGGTCGACAATACACTTGCCGCTTGTTCACCACCCATGACCGAAATACGCGAGTTGGGCCATGTCCACATGAAGCGTGGAGAATAGGCACGACCACACATACCGTAGTTGCCTGCACCAAATGAACCACCAATCACGAGGGTAAGTTTCGGGACATTTGCGGTTGCAACAGCCATGACCAGTTTAGCGCCATTTTTGGCAATGCCTTCATTTTCGTATTGGCGGCCAACCATAAAGCCAGTGATGTTTTGGAGGAACAGTAGGGGAATATTGCGCTGCGTACAGAGCTCAATAAAGTGAGCCCCTTTTTGTGCAGACTCTGAAAATAAAATACCGTTGTTGGCAATAATGCCAACGGGCATGCCATAGATTTTGGCAAAACCTGTGACTAAGGTGGTGCCAAAGCGAGCTTTGAATTCATCAAAACGTGAACCATCGACAATACGGGCAATCACTTCACGAATATCGAATGGTTTACGTGCATCACTTGGCACAACACCATACAGTTCTGATGCATCAAATAATGGTTCTTCAATCTCTGTTGCACGTGTATGTGGTGTTTTATTCAGGTTCGCTACAATGTTACGAGCAATGGCAATTGCATGTTCGTCGTTCTCAGCTAAATGATCCGCTACACCAGACAGGCGAGTATGGACATCACCACCGCCTAAGTCTTCACTGCTGACCACTTCACCTGTTGCTGCTTTCACCAGCGGTGGGCCACCTAAGAAAATCGTCCCTTGATTACGCACAATAATGGTTTCATCAGACATGGCAGGTACGTATGCACCGCCAGCCGTACAGCTGCCCATTACCACCGCAATTTGGGCAATCCCCATGCTCGACATGCGTGCTTGATTATAGAAAATACGTCCAAAGTGATCACGGTCAGGGAAAACTTCATCCTGCATCGGTAAATATGCACCACCTGAGTCAACCAAATAAATACATGGCAGATGGTTTTGCTCCGCAATTTCTTGAGCACGTAAGTGTTTTTTCACCGTCAATGGGTAGTACGTGCCGCCTTTCACTGTCGCATCGTTGGCGACAATCATGCAGGTCACACCATTGACCTGACCTACACCAGCAACGACACCAGCCGCAGGCACATCGTCTGCATAGACGTTTTGTGCTGCCAACTGACCAATTTCAAGGAATGCCGTGCCTGCATCAATTAACTGATCAATACGATCACGTGCTAACAGTTTTCCGCGTGCCAAATGTTTTTGTCGCGCCGCTTCACCGCCACCTAAAGCAATTTGTTCTGCTTTTTGCTTTAAGTCATCGACCAAGCTTTGCATCGCGGTTTGGTTGGTTTTGAAGTCTTCACTTCGAATATTGATCTTGCTATGTAATTGATTCATCACGAACATCCTGGTCATTTTTATTGTTGTGGAGGGTTAAGCTGTTTCATTAAACAGTTCACGGCCAATCAACATACGGCGAATTTCAGAAGTTCCCGCGCCAATTTCATAGAGTTTTGCATCGCGCCATAGACGGCCTGCAGAAAATTCATTGATATAACCATTTCCACCTAAGGTCTGAATGGTTTCACCTGCCATCCATGTAGCTTTTTCCGCAGCATATAAAATTGCACTGGCTGCATCTTTACGTAGACTACGGTTATGGTCAGCCTTATCGCATTCAGCACCCACGGCATAAACCAACGCTTTACACGCCAACCAAGTCGAATACATATCGGCAATTTTGCCTTGCATCAACTGGAACTCACCGAGCGCTTGGCCGAATTGTTTACGGTCATGGATATAGGGAATCACGGTGTCCATGCAGGCATCCATAATGCCTAAAGGACCTGCACTTAAAACCGCACGCTCATAGTCCAAACCACTCATAAGTACTTTCGTGCCGTTTCCAACACCGCCCATTACGTTTTCTTTTGGCACTTTCAGGTTGTCAAAGAACAGAGGGTAAGTGTTCGAACCGCGCATACCTAACTTGTCTAAATGTGTGCCGTGGCTAAAACCTTCCATGCCTTTTTCTACAAGGAAGGCTGTCATGCCTTTAGCGCCTGCATGCAGATCAGTTTTGGCATACACCACAAGCACATCAGCATCACCACCATTGGTGATCCACATTTTTGAGCCATTTAACAGAAAGTGATCGTCACAATCTTCAGCTTTGAGCTTCATGCTGACTACGTCTGAGCCTGCGTTTGGTTCAGACATGGCAAGTGCTCCGACATACTCACCTGAAATTAGCTTTGGTAAATAACGTTGTTTTTGTTCCTCGCTACCATTTCGGTTAATTTGATTCACACATAGGTTAGAATGTGCACCATAAGAAAGACCAATCGAAGCTGAAGCACGTGAGATTTCTTGCATGGCAATGATATGTGCCAAATAACCTAGGCCTGTACCGCCATATTCTTCACTGACGGTCAGACCGAGTAAGCCCATATCGCCAAATTTTTTCCACAACTGAGCTGGAAATTCGTTGTTCTGATCGACTTGTTGCGCAATAGGAGTAATTTCCTTGGCACAAAAAGCCGCAACGGAATCACGCAGTGCAATGAGTGTTTCATCTAAACCAAAATTTAAGCTTTGTAGGGTCATTTCTTCATTCGTCCTATGAGTGTATTTATTGTTCCTGATAAAGCATTTTTGTTGTGCTTGATTTTTACAATACATCGAATTTTTAAAAAAGTGAACTAAAATTCACAAATTGATTTACAATTCATTTTATCTGGTTGAGAATAGAATTATGAGTTATAAAAGATCATCGTTGATGCAAGAACGAATGGAACAAAATCGGGAAGCGATTTTGCAATCTGCTCGTGAACTTATTGCTCAAGGGGGGATTAAAGACGCGCAAATTCAAGCAATTGCTGAACGCGCGGGTGTTTCGAGTGGTTTGGTGTATCGATACTTCGATAACAAAAGCCAAGTGTTAATTGAGGTTTTGTCTGAGGCCATTCAGCATGAGGTGAAAATTTTAAATCACATTGCTGAAAGTGAGCTCTCGTCAAAACAGAAATTGGACAAGGCGGTAACCACGTTTGTGAAACGTGCCATGAATAGCCCCCAACTAGCGTATTCACTCATGTTTGAACCAGTCGATGCTGAGTTAGAACATGAACGTTTTCGCAGTAAACAGCTGATTAAACAGAGCATCAAAGAAATACTGGCCGCAGGGAAAATTAACGGTGAGTTTGGATTTGAAGATTTAAATACCGCAGCACTTTGTGTGGTCGGCGCCATGACCTTTGTGGTGATTGAGCCCTTAAATCCATCTCGAAATGTGATGTTTGATCAAAACTATAAAGACTACTTTGTGAAACAAATTGCCGAATTTTGTGTCAATGCAGTTCAGGTTCAGGAGGAAAAATAGTAGCAGGTGTGAACACAAAGGCTTGGTGTTTGAAGGGAAGTAGTCATAGAACAATTAAAGTTGAATAACAAGATTACAATGAATCAAGGAGATCGATTCGATGACACAAGAACGGTTAAGTTATGCCTATGGAACGAGCAGTCAGCCCCTATTAGGCATGACGATTGGTGAGAAATTTGATCAGGCTTGTCAGCAGTATGCGGAACAAGATGCTGTTGTCAGCCTGCATCAAAATGTCAGACTCACGTATAAGGAATTGCAAACTCAGGTCAATGCGTTTGCCTGTAGTTTACTAAAACTGGGCTTGAAAAAAGGCGATCGACTTGCGATTTGGTCACCGAACTGTGTGGAATGGACGATTACCCAGTTTGCTGCGTTTAAAGCGGGCATCATTTTAGTCAACTTGAATCCTGCTTATAAAAGTAATGAGCTCGAATATGTGTTAAATAAAGTTTCTTGTAAGGGCTTGGTCATTGCATCACAATTTAAAAGCACGAATTATCAAGATATTTTAATGAAAATTGCACCTGAAATTAAAGGTGCTGAAAATAAAGTGTTAAAGGCAGAACGACTGCCACATTTGAAATATATTATTAAAATTGATGAAGAAGAACATACGGGTTTACATCGTTTTAGTGATTTGCTTACTCCCCCCAGCAAGAGACAGCTCAATCAATTAGAGCTTGTTGCAAGCGAATCGCAGTTTGATGAAACCATCAATATCCAGTTTACTTCGGGCACCACAGGTAACCCGAAAGGCACAATGCTGACACATAATAATATTCTAAATAATGGTTATTTTGTTGGTGAAGCCATTCATTTAAGTCCTGCCGATCGAGTCTGTATTTCTGTACCGCTCTTTCACTGTTTCGGTATGGTGATGGGTAATTTGGCCTGTATTACGCATGGTTCAACCATGGTCTATCCATCGGCGGTGTTCAATCCTTTAGAAACGTTAAAAGCCATTCAGCAGGAAAAATGTACGGCTGCATACGGTGTACCGACCATGTTCATTGCTATTTTAGAGCATGAACAGTTCGATGATTTTGATCTTTCCAGTTTACGTACAGGCATTATGGCGGGCAGTCCTTGTCCACGTGAAATTATGCAACGTGTTATTGATCGGATGCATATGTCCGAAATTACCATTTGCTATGGTATGACTGAAACGGCACCTGTCAGTGCACAAAGTTCAACCTCGGATTCAGTTGAACAAAGGGTCGGAACCGTGGGGCGCGTCCATCCACATCTTGAAATTAAAATTGTAGATGAACAAGGCAAAGTCGTACCACGTGGTCAGTTGGGTGAACTGTGTGTTCGCGGCTATTCGGTGATGTTGGGGTATTGGGAAGACCATGAAAAATCACAAGAAGTGATTGATTCGGCACGCTGGATGCATACAGGTGACATCGCAGAAATGGATGAAGCTGGTTTTGTGAAAATTAAAGGCCGGATTAAGGATGTCGTCATTCGTGGCGGGGAAAACTTATTCCCGAAAGAAATCGAAGACTTTTTATATACCCATCCTGATGTCAGCGATGTCCAAGTCATTGGTCTGCCAGATGCACGTTATGGTGAAGAGTTGTGCGCATGTATTATTTTACATGAGCATCATGAAATTACTGAAGAGTCGATCCGTCAGTACTGTGCGGAACACATTTCACACAATAAAGTTCCGCGTTATGTACGGTTTTTTAATGAGTTCCCAATGACGGCTTCGGGCAAAGCGCAGAAGTTTAAATTGCAGGAATTTATGCGTAATGAACTGGATTTGAAAGAAATCGCATAAGGTTGAAGACGGACTTTCTTTTGCTGGGTTGAAGCCAAAGGAAAGTCCGAAGTGAAAAGCAAAAGGAATAGCATATGCACCTGAGAAATGATTGGACTCGCGCTGAAATACAAGCACTCTACCAACAGCCTTTTTTAGATTTGGTCTTTCAAGCACAGAAAATTCATCGTCAGTACTTTGAAGCGAATGCGATTCAAGTCAGTACTTTACTATCGATCAAAACAGGCAAATGCCCTGAAGACTGCAAATACTGTTCACAGTCTGCGCGTTATGACTCAAAGCTCGAAGCTGAAAAAAGAATTGCGGTTGAAAAGGTCATTAGTGAAGCACAGCAGGCGAAGGCCTCTGGTTCTACACGGTTTTGTATGGGCGCGGCATGGCGAAATCCACATGAGCGCGATATGCCTTATGTCTTGGATATGGTACGTGAAGTGAAAGCACTGGGTTTAGAAACTTGTATGACTTTAGGCATGTTGAATGCTTCACAAGCCGAACGTTTAAAAGGTGCAGGACTCGATTATTACAACCATAACTTAGACACGTCGCGTGAGTACTATCCTAATGTGATTAGTACCCGTAGTTTTGATGACCGTCTAGATACCTTAAGTCATGTCCGAGAGGCAGGCTTAAAAGTGTGTAGTGGCGGGATTGTTGGCCTAGGTGAAGAGACCAAAGATAGAATTGGCTTATTGTTTGAATTGGCGACTTTACCGATACATCCCGAATCTGTGCCGATCAACATGCTGGTTCCAATGCAAGGTACGCCTTTGGCAGAAGTTGACAAGTTAGATGTGACTGAGTGGATTCGCACTATTGCGGTAGCGCGCATCATTATGCCGAAAAGCTATATTCGTCTGTCCGCGGGACGTGAATCGTTGTCCGATGCCGATCAAGCTTTGGCTTTTATGGCCGGTGCAAATTCATTGTTTTCTGGTGAAAAATTGCTGACTACGCCAAATACGGCACAAGGCAAGGATCAACAACTCTTTCAAAAACTGGGTCTACATGCAGAAAAAGCCAAATCGCAACTTGCTGAGTTAACAGTCGATGCTATGGCTGTGGCTTAAGTGCTAGAACATGCGGTCATGAATGTGTAGATTTAGGGCGATGAATAAAAGCAGATGAGTGAACAATAAAATGGCGAAAGACTTTCAGAGTCAAACTGTAGTGGATGGTTATGATCAACATATTCGTAAGCTCATTCCAGGTTATGAGTTGGTTCATCTGCAAATTCAAGCCATTTTAAAAACACATCTACCAGAACATGCGCATGTATTGATTGTGGGGTGTGGTACAGGTTATGAGCTTTCATATTTGTTGGCGCAGCATCTAACGTGGAGTTTTACCGCGGTTGACCCATCTTTGACCATGATTGAAAAAGCGCAGCAGTTATTGAACACGACCCATGGTGATTTAACACGGGTTCGCTTTGTGCATGGCGATACGACGGCATTACAGGAAAGTGTACAGTTTGATGCCGCTTTAGCCATATTGGTGGCGCATTTTATACCACTTGAAGCAAAGTCATTCTTCTTTGCCGACATTTTACGCTGTCTTAAAACGCAAGCCATTTTGCTCAGCTATGACCTGATGCGTTCTAGTGATGACACTGAACTCAAGGTTTTACAAACCTTATGTCAGAGCAATGGTTTGACGGTGGGACAGAGTGAAAAAATGATTGAGCGCCTGCAACAAGACTTTTATTTAGTCTCGGCCAGCCAGATGCAAGAGCTTCTGACTAAAGTTGGATTTCATGAAGTACGAACTTATAGTCAACTGTTGAATTATTATGGTTTTTTTGCACAAAAATAAAAACCAATGGCAGTGAAAAGATACATTTTAAAGATAAAAATGAAGGAATACACATGGCAGCCTATTATCAACTTTTAAGTCGTGAACAGCACAGTGATGGGAGCTGTACGGCGTCTTATCTTTCCAATATTCATGCACAAGGCGCATGGAATCCGCATGAACAGCACATGGCATCTGCAACAGGGGTTTTGTGTGCGGAGTTAGAGCAGTTTCAACCACGTGATGAGATGCGCATTGGACGCGTGAGTTTAGATATTTTTGGACTGATCGCTTTTGGTGAGTTTACGGTGCATACCCGTGTCATTCGTGCTGGAAAAACCATTGAACTGATCGAGGCGGAAATGCAGGCAAACGGGAAGACTTGTATTGTGGCCCGTGCTTGGAAAATGATGAAACAAGATACCAGTGCAATTGCAGGGCTAGAAGATCAATCAATTATACATCCTGAAACTTTGCCAGTATGGGATGGGATGAAATGTTGGCCGGGTGGTTATATCCAGAGTATTGAGACACGTGCGGCAGAAGGGCACCGTGCTGGTAAAGGCATTGTCTGGTTACATAATGATTTGGACATGGTGGAAGCTCAGAAAACATCAAGTTTTGTGCGCTTATTGGGTATGGTGGATACAGCCAACGGTATTGTACCACGTCAAAATCCAGCATCTGGATGGGGCTTTCCCAATTTAGATCTACAACTGCATTTATACCGTTTACCCCAAGGGAAATGGTTAGGTTTGGAAGCGACGCAGCAATATGGTGATGATGGTATCGGTTTAACCAGTGCAGTTTTGCACGATGAGCAAGGGCCATTTGGTCGTAGTGAACAGATTTTGACTCTTCGTAAGTTTTAGTGGGCCAGGGCTTTGTTGCACAAAGATTTCATAACTATATGATTTTAAAAGTTTTGATTATTTTTTGATCCAAAATTAAATTTATTTAAATCAGATGCTTACATATTTATGCAACAAAGCCGTGGGCCAGTGTCAATTTAATAAAAAAGGATGAATTGCTTCATCCTTTTTTTATTGGCATGCTGTAGGCACTTTAAAATAGTGAAATGAAGATGCGGATCAGTTTAATTGGAGCGGGGCGGGTGGCTCATCATTTGGCTAAAGCCCTGATGTCTCAGCATGAAATCGTCAATATTCATAACCGAAGCTTCGACAAAGCTGCGGATTTAGCGCAAGTCGTACATGCAAAGGCGGTCAGTCATTTTAAGCAGTTAAATACTGATGTGGATTTGGTGATGATTGCAGTAAGTGATCAGTCTATTCCGAGTGTGATTTCGGCATTGACTGAATATCTGCCGAATGTGTTGATTGTACATACTTCGGGGAGTACAGCGCTTTCAGTTTTGGCGACGAAACATGCACGTGCAGGGGTTTTTTATCCCTTACAGACCTTTAGCTTAGAACGTGAAATTGATTGGTCAAATACACTGCTGTTTGTAGAAGCCACCGAAAATACGGATCTTCAAAGACTACATACACTGGCAGAAAGCCTGAGCCAACGCGTGTATAGCTACAGCTCTGCGCAGCGTCTAAGTTTGCATTTAGCGGCTGTCTTTGCTTGTAATTTTAGTAATTATTGTTATGACATGGCGAAACAAGTGGTGGATGCAGAGCAGGTCGATTTTAGTCTGTTATACCCCTTGATTTTAGAAACCGCGCAGAAAGCCACACAGAATGACCCGAAGCAGATGCAAACTGGCCCTGCGATGCGTCAGGATCAGAATATTCTACAAATGCATCAACAGATGCTTGCGCAAGCTCAACGAGCGGATCTTGCTGAAGTGTATGCCTTAATGAGTCAGCAAATCAGTCAACGTCACAGTTAACATTTAAAATAAGAAACGATGATGCAAGCCACAAAGAACAAGCAAAGCCACTGAAAACGTGGCTTTTTTTATGTCCTAAGATTCGGTACAGTATTGCTTAAAATAAATACAAACAAATAGAGGGCGTATGCGTTCACATTCATTATTAGAACAAGTGCAGTGGAAAGATCTCGTTCAGTTAGGCCGTAGCGATGTGATCAGTGAATTATTTATTTCTTTACCGTGGTTGATTGTCTCTTTCATTTTTGCAAGTTTACAGTGGTATGTCTTGGCGCTGTTTTGCTCGTTTATGTTTTTCTTAACTGGGCTTAGACAAGTGCATAACGCTTTTCATTTTGCCTTAGGTATTAGCCGCCCTGCGACTCATTGGGTCATGTTTGTTTTGAGCATCGTCATGCTCGGTTCGATGCATGCTGTACAAATTAATCACCTGCGTCACCATCAGCATTGTATGCAGGAGGAAGATATTGAAGCGAAAAGTGCAAGCATGAGGTGGTGGCAAGCTTTGCTTTTTGGCCCCGTTTTTCCATGGATCTTGCATAAAAAAGCCTTTGAGGTTGGGACTAAAACCCAGAAAAAATGGATGTCTGCTGAACTGGTTGCCAACGTCATTGTATTGTTTTTGGTTTTTGTGGTCTTGGATATCAGTATTTTAAAATACCATGTCAGTGCTATGTTGATTGGGCAATGTATGACGGCTTTTTTTGCGGTATGGACGGTGCATCATGATACGGAAGATCATGTGTATCTGGCGCGTACTGTGCGTAATGAGTTTAAACGGATCGTGACCTACAACATGTTTTATCATGTGGAGCATCATTTGTTTCCCGCAGTGCCGACACGACGTTTACATATTTTGGCAAAACGTTTGGATGAACATGATCCAACGGTTGAAATTCGGCATGTGTTTTAAAACATCGGACATAAAAATAGGGCTCTAGGCCCTATTTTTATGAGATCTAAAATTTATTTAATTTTCTTAAATAAGAAGTCGTTGATCTTATGACCTTCTTCGAGTCCACGACGTTCAAATTTAGTTTGTGGACGCCAGTCTGGACGTGGGTAGCTGTTGCCTTTGCCTGCCATATTTTCAAGATTTGGACGGTTATCGAGTACATCAATCATCCACTCTGCATACGGCTCCCAGTCAGTTGCTGCGTGGAATGTGCCACCCATTTCCAACTTTTGCTCAACCAGTGGCATACGGTCATGTGACACGAAACGACGTTTGAAGTGGCGTTTTTTCTGCCATGGGTCTGGGAAGTACAGTTGCACAGCGTTGATGCTGTTATCTGGCATTTCACGTAATACTTGAATGGCATCTGCATCTAAAAGACGAAGATTGGTTAAACCTGCAATTCCAGCTTCATACACACATTGCGCAATCCCCGGAACATGCACTTCAATCCCGACATAGTTACGTTCAGGGTTGGCCTGCGCCATCAAGACCAATGAACGTCCCATACCAAAGCCGATTTCAACCGTGAGCGGACGCTCTGGATGTTCAAACTGCTGACGTAGGTCACCTACAGGATATTCCAAAATCATGTGACCATATTGTTCAAGCGCAGTGCGTTGCGAGGTGTTCAGCGGAGATGAACGACGCATAAATGTCACAATTTCGCGGTGTTCATTTAAGTTGTCTAGCTCGACGACTTGCTGGTCTAATTGATCATTCGTCATAATTTTGGCAGATGTAGAAATTCGAAAGCGGTATTGTAAGTCCTGAGCAGGACAAGTCAAATTTTTTACTCAGAATTTATTAAATTCAGCACCACCATGTTTGCGCAGCCTAGAAATTGTCATCATTTATTAATCATGATGTAACGAATAAAAATTAACCTGCCATCTGATTTAACCAATTGATAAAAAATGATGAAAAATTTTAAGCCACAGATATTAAGCCTGAGCCTGATTTTGGCGGGTTGTTCCTTTCCTGCGTATGCACAGCTATTGTTTAGTCAGTATGTAGATGGAAGCAAAAATAAGAAAGGATTGGAAATTTATAATCCAGATCCGACGACAGTCAACTTGGCAGAATATCAGATCAAGCAATACGCAAATGGCGAGACCAGTGCAAATTTGACAGTGAGTTTGACAGGTCAATTGGCGGCAAAGGGGCATTATTTGGTCGGGCATTCTGCTTTAAAAGAAGCTCTAGGCGATGCGGTGCAACAGCAGGCGAACTTAGCTTTCAATGGTGATGATGCTTTGGTGCTTTATCATAATGGTATTGCGATTGACCGCTTTGGTACAGTGGGCGAAAGACCAAGCACTGGATGGGGTAGTGTTGCAACAGCGAATAGTTTTAAACGCATACTATTAAGTAATAATGTTTCTAGTACGGGGATAGACGTTACCGCGCCGTTTGATTTGGCATCGGCATGGGAAAAATGGTCAGATCGAGATGCTTTTTCCAGTTATCTTGCTGGAAATACAGTGGTACCACCATTGACCACCGTGAGCTGTAGTACGACAGCTACCCCAATTGCAGCATTGCAAAGTGCCGCGCAAGATGTGGAGTATGTGGTGAAAGGCGTAATCACGGCTGATTATCGTTATAACAATGGTTTTTCAGGTTTCTTTGTCCAAACTCCAGATGCTCAGGCTACTGCAAATACCAGTAATGCGGTGTTTGTCTATGTTCCCTCTTCAAGTCGCGTGACCGGTGGGCAAGTCGGGCAGGAAGTCATTTTCAAAGGCAAACTGAAAACCTATCAAAACCAATTACAGCTTCAAGATTTAAGCAGCGATATAAACGTATGTAATCCTTCGGCAAGTGATTGGGTTAAGCCAATGGCGATCAATTTGCCCTTTGATAATTTGACTGAAATGTCAGGCCATGCACCAAAACGCTATCAAGGCATGTTGGTCAATATTCCTCAAACCTTAACGGTCAGTGAAAACTATGACTATGGGCGTTATGGTCAGTTGGCTTTAAGCCCCGCGCGTTTATATATCCCAACCAATCTATATCCTGCTCATTCAACCGAAGCCAAAGCACTGGCACAGCAAAATTTACGGTCTAAACTCATTTTGGATGATGGTTATAATAATCAGAACAGAACGCCGTGGTTGCCAACGACCTTTAGTGCTAAAAACACCCTACGTACAGGTGCACAACTGCAAAATGTACAAGGCATTTTAGAATACCGCTATAACCAATGGCGAATTCAACCTGTGCTTGGGGCAACAGCGCCACAAGTCTTAGACGCGACAAACCCACGTGCAAGCGTTCCCGCAAAGGCTACACAGCAAGTCCGTGTTGCAGCATTTAACGTACTGAATTATGACAATGGTTTGGTACAAGGTTTTCCGACGGAACGTGGTGCAAGTTCTGAGGCTGAGTTTAAAAAACAACATCAGAAAATTGTTAGTGCATTAAAAGCGATTGATGCAGATGTTTATGGTCTGATGGAAATTGCCAACAATGGTTATGGCGAGCGTAGCGCAGTTGCATATTTAGCTCAAGCGCTAGGGAGCGATTGGAAATATGTAACGCCTCCGAATGCTGACAAACTTGGAACCGATGCGATTGCTGTTGCCATTATTTATAATGCTAAGCGGGTCAAACCAATCAATGAAGCAGCGGTCTTTGATGACCAGAGTCAGAAAAACCGAGTCACGATGGCGCAGACCTTTCAAGCCTTATCGGGCGGGAAGACTTTTACAGTTATTCCCAACCATTTGAAGTCTAAAGGTAGCTGTCCAGATGATAAAACCTCGATAGAGGCAGATCAGGGCGACGGTCAAGGTTGCTGGAATCCAACCCGCGTTAAAGCGGTACAAGCGTTAATGCAATGGGTCGCGAAAAATCCAACACAGGTAAGTAAACCGAATGTCTTACTGTTGGGGGATATGAACAGTTATGCCAAAGAAGATCCAATTTTGGCGCTTGAACAAGCCAACTATAAAGTACTGTTGAATGATGAAAAAATTGGTCAGGGGAAAGCAGCTTATAGCTATGTTTTCGGCGTAGCCAGTAATACCCAAGGTTATGGTGGTGCAGGCAATTTAGACCATGCGATTGCTGATGCAGCACTTTATCCTTTGGTGAAAAAAGCATTTGCTTGGCATATCAATGCAGATGAACCGACGGCACTAGACTATAACGAAGAATATAAAACGGAGGAGCAAATTGCTGCATTCTATGCGGACGATGCTTACCGCTCTTCTGACCATGACCCTGTGATTGTGGATTTAGACTTAAACGATGCAGTGGTTAATGATGAGGATAAAACCAGTGCGGGAAGTACAGGGTTGTGGTCTGCATTAGGATTAATTGGTTTGGCCTTGTATGGCAGTCTAAGACGCCGTAAGCATCAGTCTTAATCCGCTTTATTGACAATAAAAGGGCGTCATCGCCCTTTTATTTTGTTTATGATTTGAAACCTTTTATGAGCTGATACGGTCAATGAGGGTGCTGCTGGCTTCATTTAAGCCTAACACCTCGACCACTACACCGTGGGCTTCAAACTTTTCAACTACCGCATTTAACATTTGGACTGAAGTCATATCCCAAATATGAGCATGGCTGAGTTCAATTTCAACCTTCTGAATGTGTTCGTTAAAGTCAAAAAACTGAAAGAATTTCTCTGAGCTGCTAAAGAAAATTTGACCACTCACCACATAGCGACGAGTATGGTTATGCAGTTCAGACTGAACATGAACCGTACTTTCTAGTTTGTTGATGAAAAATAATGCGGACAGTAAAACTCCGACAAAGACACCCAAAGCAAGATTATGTGTGGCTAAGACAATGATCACCACACTCAACATCACTACATTACTTTGTAGCGGGTGTTTAGCGATGTTTTTAACCGAGTCCCATTGAAAGGTTGTAAATGCCACCATGATCATAATGGCAACCAAAGCTGCCATTGGAATATAAGACAGCCAGTCTTTAAAAAACACCACCAAACACAGTAAAAACACACCAGCCACTAAGGTTGAAAGCCGAGTACGTGCCCCAGAGCTGACATTAATTACAGACTGTCCAATCATGGCACAACCTGCCATACCGCCCATAAAACCGCTCACAATATTGGCCATACCTTGTCCGCGACATTCTTGATGACGGTCACCTTCAGTACCTGTGACTTCATTCACTACTGTGGTGGTCATCATGCTTTCAAGCAAACCGACGGTCGCTAATGTGATGGCGTAAGGGAAGACAATTTGCAGCGTTTCAAAGTTCAGTGGAATATCAGGCAGTAGAAAAATAGGTAAAGTATCGGGGAAATGACCTAAATCACTGACCATACGCATATCTGTGCCTAAAAACAGCGCCAAAGCGGTCAGGACGAGAATACAAATAAGCGGTGAGGGAATGCTTTTCCCCACTTTAGGCAGATAAGGAAACAGATAAATTACAGCGAGGCCAAGTGCGACAAATACATAGCCCCTGTAATTCATTTGGCTGAGTTCTGGAAGTTGCGCCACGAAGATTAAAATCGCCAGTGCATTTAAAAAGCCATATACCACCGACTGCGACACAAAACGCATCAGTTTAGCGACTTTAAAATAACCTGCAATGATTTGAATGACGCCAGTGAGAATGGTTGCCGCCAGTAAATACTGTAGGCCATGCTCTTTGACTAGCGTGATCATGAGTAGTGCCATCGCGCCTGTTGCTGCTGAAATCATGGCTGGACGGCCGCCAAAAAAAGCAATGCTCACTGCGATACAAAAGGAGGCATACAGTCCAACTTGAGGGTCGACACCTGCAATTGCTGAAAAAGCAATAGATTCGGGAATTAGAGCAAGTCCTACCACTAAACCAGCAAGAACATCGGTACGAATGTTAGAAAACCATTCATCTTTTTTAAGGCTAATCACAGATCAAATTCATTTTTAGGGACAAGGGCGCTATGTTAAAACAACTCTGTTGCAAATTGCAGTGTTGTTGTACTTGAAAAAAAATGTGAATTAGACAATATTCAATAGGCGAACGAATGATTTTTCGTTTACGCTTTTTTGCAATTTACAGGTTTTGATCACTTGAAAGTTTGTTAGAAGCCATTTAAAACAGAGAATAGAGTTATAACAAGGATCAGATATGAAGCTTTATTATGCACCGGGTGCGTGCTCACTTGCGGCGCACATTATCCTCAATGAAATTAATGTTGACTTTGATTTAGTCCGAGTAGATTTAAAAACACATAAAACAGAAAAAGGTGCTGATTATTACGAAATTAATCCAAAAGGATATGTACCCGCTTTAGAGATTAATCCAGGTTTGATTCTGACTGAAAATGTAGCCATTTTGCCATTTTTAGCACAACATGATCCAAAACAAGATCTTATTCCGCCATCGGGTTTGGGGCGTGCCAAAGTTTTAGAATGGTTAGGTTATTTAAATTCTGAATTGCACGATGCTTATGCTGTTTTCTTCGGTGCGCCATTAGATGCAGCTGCCAAAGAAAAAGCCTATGCAGAGATTGATCGTTTACTCAGCTATATGGATAAACAAATTGGTGAGTCGGATCATGACTATTTGGTCGATGATAATTTTGGCCCCGCAGATGCGTATTTATTCGTCCTCACCAATTGGTCAAATGGCATCGAACATGATTTATCACCGTATAAAAATATTATCTTTATCCGTAATAAAGTGGCTGAACGTCAGTCAGTACAAATTGCAATGCGAGATGAAGGTCTAATTCCTTAATTTTGATGCTTTGAAGAAGCGCCGAAAGGCGCTTTTTTTATACTTTAAAGTTTATTATTGATATTTAGTCAACAATATTTTGCAGATTCACTACTTTTTAGCGCAGAACAGAGTCTTTATAGTGCCTGCATAGATTTTGGTTTTTAGGCTCTTCCCATGAAAAATATTTTATTAATTAACGGCGCAAAAACTTTTGCACATTCGAATGGTCAGTTAAACGATACCCTAACTGAACTTGCGCAAGAGGTCTTGTCAGGCCTAGGGCATCAGGTTCAAGTGACACGCGCCGACAGCGAATATGATGCAAAAGTTGAAGTGGAGAAATTTCTGTGGGCAGACACCGTGATTTACCAAATGCCGGGTTGGTGGATGGGTGCACCATGGACTGTGAAAAAGTATATCGATGATGTCTTTACCGAAGGGCACGGTAGTCTGTATGCCAATGATGGTCGCTCACGTGCAGATGCTTCAAAAAAATATGGTTCAGGTGGTCTGATTCACGATAAAAACTATATGCTGTCATTGACATGGAATGCACCGATGGATGCATTTAATGATGCTGAACAATTTTTCCATGGGGTTGGGGTCGACGGGGTTTATTTACCTTTTCACAAAGCCAATCAATTTTTAGGGATGCAAACCTTACCGACGTTTATTGTCAATGATGTGATTAAAGCACCTGACGTTGAAGCCTATATGGCACAGTACCGTGACCATTTGACGCAAGTTTTTGCTTAATCGGGAGAAGTGACCATGTTAACTGTCATTGCTGAAATTATTTGTCATTCAGAGCAAGATTTTACAACGGTTCTTGATTCATTCAACAACATCCGTGAGCAAGTATTACAAGAGCCCGGTTGCCATCTCTATGATGTGCATATCGACCATCCTGCTGTTGAGAGTCCATTACAAACCAAAGTACCGTTTTCAATCATGATGTATGAAAAATGGGAAAGCATGCAGCATTTAGAAACCCATATGCACAGTGTCAATATGCAGCAACATGCTCAAGCAACCGAAGGTGCAGTTGCTCATGTGCAAATTCGTATTTTAGAAGCGCAATAAGTGATGCATATGAGTTTGACAGCGCTTTTCTTTGCTCTGTTTATTTAAACTCCAGTAGCTCATTGAACTGAACCTGTTCGAGTTTCAATGCGTAGCGCTGTTTGAGTGTTGTCCATTGAACTTTGACAGGTTGTGTTGTTTCAGCAAACTCATTTTCACCTGTCGTATTTTTTACTTTACCTGTCATAAAGTTGATACTTCGCGCCGTGATGTCGCCTGATGCACGGTGGAAATCGTTGACATCATAACCAATCAGTTTAAATGTGCGGTCTTGGTATCGAAAGGTATACGTGTGATTGGTCACATACCACGAACCACAGCTTAACCAGTAGTGCAGATGAACCTTGAGCACACCTTTTTGAATGCTTAACGCTTCAGTCTCACCGAGTGGATCAGCGAGGCAAGGGGACTCTATGTCACCTTCTGTCGGCAAAGTAGTATTAGTCGCCGCAAGTTGATAACCATGTGTTTGCTTCAATAAAACCAAAAGCTTTCGTTCATTGATATTGAGGACATCACTCCCTAAGCGATCATTTTTAACGAAATGTTCAGGATTGGTGTCTTCAATAATCAGGGCAATATCCGCTTGACCATCTTGGTTTAAATCGCCTTGGACTTTTTCTAAAACCTTCCAGTTTGTTGCCACAAAAGATTGGTAGCTCGTTTTGAGAGTCGGTTTTGCCTCTGCTTTGGCCCAAGCATTGCTTGTGAGTGTTATGAAAAATAGGGTGTTGAGTATGAGTGTTGGTCTGATCCATTTTTGCATGGGCATCGTTTCCTCTCATTTTTATATGGTTATCGATGTTAATAAATAAAGATGGTTGAGTGTATCAAAGCGTGTGGCGAAATGTCCCTACAACCTAGGTCATCATAAAGTGTTGTCCTAGTGTTGAAATAAATAAAAAAGGACTCCGAAGAATCCTTTTTATCGCTTAAAACAGATTAAGAGATTATTTAAAGAAATAACCTGTTTCTGGTGAGCTTGCGTTGGCCATACGTTTGCGAGGCATACGGCCTGCGAGAAATGCTTCTCGACCCGCTTCAACTGCTTTTTTCATAGCAGAAGCCATTAAAATTGGCTGCTGAGCGGCAGCAATCGCGGTATTCATCAACACGCCATCACAGCCGAGTTCCATGGCAATGGCTGCATCGCTTGCCGTTCCCACACCAGCATCCACCAATACTGGCACTTTGGCATTTTCTTTAATAATAGAAATCGTGTGTGGATTCAAAATTCCTAGACCAGAACCAATCAAACTGCCTAAAGGCATGATGGCAACGCAGCCCATGCTTTCAAGTTCTTGCGCCACAATTGGGTCATCCGAGGTATAGACCATGATTTCAAAACCATCGTCAATCAAGGTACGTGCCGCTTTCAATGTTTCGGTAATGTTTGGATATAGCGTTTTTTCATCGCCCAATACTTCAAGCTTCACCAAGTTATGACCGTCTAATAATTCACGCGCCAACATACAGGTACGCACGGCACTATTGGCATCAAAGCAGCCTGCTGTATTCGGGAGAATGGTGTATTTTTCAGGTGGGACCACGGACAATAAGTTTGGTTGGCCGGGGTGTTGACCAATATTGACGCGACGAATCGCAACCGTCACGATTTCTGCGCCACTGGCTTGAATGGCCAAATCGGTTTCTTGCAGGTCTTTATATTTACCTGTGCCCACCAGTAGACGAGATTGAAATGATCTAGAACCAATGATGAGAGGGCTGTCTTGCATGTGAACTCCGTATTAACCGCCACCGACGGCATGAATAATTTCAATTCGATCCATTGCACAAATTGGAGTGTGTTCCAATTTACTTTTACTAATAATGTTTTCGTTTTGCTCAACAGCAAAACGTTTGCCTTCAAGTGCAAAGGTTTGCACCAGTTCAAGCAGGTTTTTACATTCGGTGTGCTGTAGTTCGCCGTTTAAATAAATTTGCATGGTGCTCATCTCTAGTTGTTTACTTGGCATATTTCATGGCATTCCATGCCAGAACCAACCAACCTGCAATCATCAATGCCCCACCAATCGGGGTAATCGCACCTAGGCCACGCGGTAAGCCCAATGCCATGACATAGAGGGAACCACAGAAAAAGAAGATGCCGACTTGAATCAGTATAAAGCTGATTTTGATGGGAAGCTTGGGAAGGACTTTGGCCAAAATGCCGAGCGCCAATAAACCAAGCGCATGGTAAAAAAAGTAATCAGTTGCAGTTTGCCACCAAGCCAATTGGGCTTCAGTAGCACGTGCTTTGAGACCATGTGCGCCAAAGGCACCTAATATAACGGCAAACGCTAAATTCAGCGCTGAAATCGCAATCCACATATGCAATGCTTTACTTATATCACTGTGCGCAACAAAGTAGCATATTTTGAAGAAAGGTTAAAAGACAAAAAGCCTCATTTATTGGTAAAAAGAAAAGGGCATTTCGCCCTTTTCTGTATTGGTATCATCTTAGTTTGATGACATCGCCACTTTAATTTTTTCCATGGCATTTTTTTCAAGCTGACGAATACGTTCTGCGGAAACATTATATTCAGCAGCCAGTTCGTGCAGCGTCGATTTTTCATCATCTAACCAACGGCGCTGTAAAATATTACGTGAACGATCATCAAGTTGTTCCATCGCATCATGCAGAGCATTGGTGCTTTGTTCTTCGTAATCTTCTTCTTCAGCCAAACGCGCTGGGTCGTAGCGGTTATCTTCAAGGTAAAGCGCAGGTGCAACATGGGTTGAACCTTCATCGTCATCATCGCCTTGAGCTTCAAACGCTGCATCATAAGCAGTTAAACGACCTTCCATTTCTAACACTTGTTCAGGTGTTACATTGAGGTCATTTGCAATCGATTGTGCTTCTTTTAAGGTGAGTTTTTTAGACGATTTTTTTAGACTGCGCAAATTAAAGAACAGTTTACGCTGTGCTTTAGTGGTCGCAATTTTGACAATACGCCAGTTACGAATCACATATTCGTGAATTTCTGCTTTAATCCAGTGCACCGCAAAAGAAACCAAGCGTACGCCCATGTTTGGGTCGAAGCGTTTAACGGCTTTCATTAAGCCCAAGTTACCTTCTTGAATGAGGTCACCTTGAGGTAAGCCGTAGCCTGCATAACTGCGGGCAATATGAACCACAAAACGCAGATGCGACATGACTAAAAGTTTAGCAGCATCGAGGTCTTGATCATAATAGTAGCGTTCAGCTAACTCTTTTTCTTGTTCCGCTGTCAAAATCGGGATTTGGTTGACAGTACTAATATAAGCGCCCAAGTTTACACCTGGTGCCGATAATGACAGGGGCATCAATTGATTGCTGCTGTCACTCATGTGTTCTCCTTAGGGATTTCATTTTTACCCAACAATTGAATTTATCTTAATCCAATCTTCCACTGAATAATGGAAAATTGGGTATAGAAATGTAAACTTTTATGCAAATGTGAATAGACTTAGTGTAATTGAAAAGAATTAAGATTCAATGAAGTAGTGAAATTCATGTTCATTAATTTGTTTCAAAACGCAAGTTAAATGATGGATTTCGCAATACCGCGTGATATCGATCTGACTGTGCGGATCAGACGATTTTAATAGAAAATGCTGCGCCGGACTCTTCTTAAGTGCGCGTTTAAGCAACAACAGAGGCATAGGACATGGTTGCCCCATTGCATCAATAATGTTGGTATTTTGTTCGATATCACTCATATAGCTAAGTAAGGCTTCACAACATTTAGGTGGGTAGAAATATTAGCAAATTCAGTGCCAAAACCCAAATATTTCATGTGTTATAGGCCTATAGTCGCTATATCTAAAATTACAAATAACTAGTTAAAAAATATGCTGAATTAAAAAGACGATTAATCAAAAAAAAGGGTATGAATTGTTTTTAACCCATGTTAAGCTCGTCGCGTACTGGGATTTAACACAACCATAAATTGTTTTAAATCCTATTTTACAAATGGATGTAACCGGGATTTTGTTAATAGTTATACAGAATGATTACAAGCTTAGAAATAATAAATATTTTTAAACCTTGTTTGGTCTGCTGTTTGCAACACCGGGTGGTCCTTCTTTTAGATACAATGAGGATTAACTTATGACAGCTCGTGAACAAGGCGTAGTTAAATGGTTCAACGACACTAAAGGCTTCGGCTTTATCCAACGCAATGGCGGCGACGATGTATTCGTTCACTTCCGTGCAATCCAAGGCGACGGCCACCGTTCACTACGTGACGGCCAACGCGTTGAATTCAGCGTTGTAAAAGGTCAAAAAGGCTTCCAAGCTGAAGAAGTACAACCTTTAGACTAATTGTCTGAACGTACTTTAAAACGCCCCAATGTAAATTGGGGCGTTTTTGTTTATACTACAGATCAATTTTCGTGATTTTTCGTCAGAGCGCACTTATATGTCATCAGGTTTTGAAACCTTAAATTTACATCCTCAACTTAAACGAGCTATTGATGCTTTAGGTTTTAAGGATATGACGCCTATTCAGCAAAAGGTTTTAAAATTCACTTTGGCGGGACACGATGCAATTGGTCGTGCGCAAACGGGAACCGGTAAAACAGCGGCATTTTTGGTGAGTGTGATTAACGACTTGCTGAATAACCCAATTCAAGAGCAGCGCTACCGCGGTGAACCTCGCGCCTTGATTTTAGCACCGACCCGTGAGCTTGCACTGCAAATTGAAAGCGATGCGAAAGAACTCACAAAATTCTCAGATTTACATGTCGTGACGCTTTTAGGCGGCGTTGACTTTGATAAACAAAAAGCACAACTCGATAAAAAACCTGTCGATATTATGGTGGCGACGCCAGGTCGTCTGATTGACTTTGTTGAGCAAAAAGAAGTTTGGCTCGACCAAATTGAGTTTTTGGTGATTGATGAAGCCGATCGCTTATTGGATATGGGCTTTATTCCTTCAGTAAAACGTATTGTTCGTTTCTCACCGCGTAAGGAACAACGTCAGACTCTGATGTTCTCTGCAACGTTTAGTTACGATGTTTTAAATCTTGCACAGCAGTGGTTGTTTGAACCTGTAACTGTTGAAATTGAGCCAGAGAAGAAGACCAATGCAGATGTTGAACAACGGGTGTACATGGTCGCAAAGTCAGATAAATATAAATTGCTACAAGACATTCTGCGCGATGAGCCTATTGAAAAAGTGATGATTTTCGCAAATCGGCGCGATCAAGTGCGTAAACTCTATGACAACTTAAAGCGTGATGGATATAAAGTGGTGATGTTGTCAGGTGAAATCGCACAAGACAAACGTTTGAAAATGCTAGATCAATTTAAAAATGGTCAACATAACATCATGATTGCAACTGATGTTGCGGGGCGTGGTATCCATGTGGATGGTGTATCGCATGTGGTGAATTTCACCTTGCCTGAACAGTCGGATGACTACGTACACCGTATTGGTCGTACAGGCCGTGCAGGTACAAGTGGTGTGAGTATTAGTTTTTTATCTGAAGATGATGCGTTCTATCTACCCGAAATTGAAAAAGCCATTGGGCAAAAACTACCACTGACACGTTTAGAGGGTTATTGCTAATCGTTTGACGTGATTGGTGTAAAAAAAACCGCTCAGATGAGCGGTTTTTTTATGGCATCTTTATTTTGCTTTACACGAAAAAGTCAGGATTGTTTGATAGTCACTGTCTTGGTTAATGCCTGAGTTTGTACCCGAAATAGAACCCAGTACAGATGCGGCTGCTTGGATCATTTTTCCAGTTTCATCGCTCACGACGCCTTTCAAAGCACCTTGATAGTCGGTTTTCTCATCACTCACAATCGCTGTTGCTTTAGAGCCACAAGTTTTAGCTGCTGCTTCAATCGCGTTGTTTTTTGCAATCAGTGCAGTTTTACCAATACCCGTAACTTCGTATTGATTGTCAGCTTTTTGGATCGCTAAAGAGTTGCTTGGTGTCGATGCGCAAGCGCTTAGAAGTAGTGTTAGTGCTGCTGCTCCAGCAATAGCGATATTCTTTTTCATTTCATACCCCAGTCATGTTTTATTAAATCATTGTTTATTGGAACATAGCTTGTAGGATGAATCATGTAAGAAATGTATGAAAAATGCAGTCTTATCGAACAGTTTGAAAAGTGCTCAAAATTTTAAAATTAGTTTTGCCGAAACTGGGTATTTCATACTGAAGCCCTAGAGCAAACTTTTCAGAGTGTGCTACTCTAAAACGTATTGTTTAATTTGAAAGATTAAGAGCCTAATGACGGAACTCGCGGTAGATATCGTTCACCAGAATATGCATCAACGTCAATCGATTGGCCATTTAGTCGAGCCTGCTCCCAATGCAGAACAATTAGAGCGGGCATTTCAAGCCGCATTGACTGCGCCAGATCATCATCGTTTAAAACCGACACGTTTTATCGTGATTTCTGAAGATCAACGTGAGGCATTTGGTGAGTTATTGTCACAAGCCTTGGCTGATTTGGGTGAGACTGAGTCAGCACAGTTAGAGCGTGTTAAAAATCATCCTTTTCGTGCCCCATTACTGGTTTTGGCATTGACTAAATTTCAATCGCATCCGAAAGTCCCTAATTTTGAGCAGACTTTAAGTAGTGGGGCTGCTATTCAGAATTTTATTTTGTCCTTACAAGCTCAAGGTTTTTCGAGCATGTGGCGTAGTGGGGCAGTGGTGGAATCTGTGCATTTCAAACAGGCTTTAGGCCTCAGCGCAGATGATTTGATCTCAGGTATTTTATATATTGGTACGGCAGTTAAAGCGATTCCGCCACGTGCCAAAATTCAAACCCAAGATTATGTAAGTTATTGGAATCAATAGTTCCATTTTAGGATATAAAAATAATGTCAGAGTTAAAGTTTTCAGATTTGGTTGAACCTGTAGCAGTAGATCAAAAAACGGCACTACGTATTACAGTTT
Source organism: Acinetobacter sp. MF4642 (assembly GCF_002018925.1). Classification (NCBI taxonomy): domain Bacteria; kingdom Pseudomonadati; phylum Pseudomonadota; class Gammaproteobacteria; order Moraxellales; family Moraxellaceae; genus Acinetobacter; species Acinetobacter sp. MF4642. Next base: position 18,723 of record NZ_MVON01000018.1, on the reverse strand, counting down.
TGGGTGGTGGTAGTTTTGGGACGGCCATGGCGAATACCGCGGTTCGTAATGGCTGCGATACCATGATTTGGATTCGTGATGAAGCGGTTGCAGCTGATATCAATGCGACGCATGTAAATAAACGCTATTTGCCCGATTTTAAACTTGAAGATGGTTTACGTGCAGTTTCAAATATAGAAGAGGCTGTTCGTGATCGCGACATTATTTTGGTGGCGATTCCGAGTCATTCTTTCCGTGATGTACTCAAACAAATTAAACCGTTTATTACTTCGCAAGCCGTGGTGTCTTTGACCAAGGGTATTGAAGCGAATACTTTTAGTTTTATGAGTGATATTATTCGCTCAGAGCTACCAGAAGTGCCTTATGGCGTGTTATCTGGGCCAAACTTGGCCAAGGAAATTGTGGCAGGACAACCAGCGGGAACAGTCATAGCAAGCCAGTCTGACTTAGTGCGTTACGCTGTACAACAAGCTTTGCATAGTGCCTTGTTCCGTGTTTTCGCCAGTGATGATGTGCATGGTGTAGAACTCGGCGGTGCGCTTAAAAACATTTATGCGGTTGCGATGGGAATGGCTGCTGCATACAAAGTCGGTGAAAATACCAAGAGTATGATTTTGACTCGTGCTTTGGCGGAAATGAGTCGTTTTGCTGTGAAGTTAGGGGCAAATCCACTGACCTTCTTAGGTTTGTCTGGTGTCGGTGATTTATTTGCAACGTGTAGCAGCCCACTGAGTCGCAACTATCAAGTCGGTTTTGCACTGGGGCAAGGCAAGAGTTTGGAACAGGCGACCACTGAATTGGGACAAACAGCAGAAGGCATTAACACCATTGTACAAGTCAAAGCACGTTCTGAAGAGCTAGATGTGTATATGCCGATTACTAGTGCGTTATACAGTGTTATTTTTGAAAATGCGCCACCAATGACAATTGCATTATCCTTAATGAAAAATGGACACCGAAGTGATGTGGAGTTTGTTTTGCCGCATCATGAGGTTTAAAGTCAATTAAAACCCGAAATAAAATGAGCGTTTAAGTGGGTATAATGACTGAATTGTCATAAAAATTAATTAAAATAATCAGGATTTGAATAAGGATTTTTTATGCAACTGACTTTGGTACGTCATGGTGAAGCTGCACCACCGATCATGGGGAATGACACTAAACGCCCACTCACCGAACGCGGTCATGCACAGGCGGAGCAAACTGCTGACTTTTTAAAGTCACGTATCCAACCAGATGTCTTTGTGGTTAGCCCATTGCTGCGTGCGCAGGAAACATTGGCACACATCAAACAGCACTTTGCGGATGTGCCTGTCGTAATCTGTAATACCATTAAGCCCGATGATGATGCAAAAGCTGCTGTGGAATGGTTATCACATTTGCCGTATGAGTCTATTGTAGTGGTGTGCCATATGAATGTGGTGGCGCATATGGCCTCGATTTTGGTGACGGAATCTTTTAATCCTTATGCTTTGGCTGAAGCGCGGATTTATGAGCAAGCAGTTATCGCGGAAGGCTTGTCGACACAAACAAAAGCATTTATACCTAGCATATAAAAACCAATTAAAACGGCAGAATATAATACATGTTGCAAATTTGGATGCCCGAAGCCGATGGAACATGGCACTGGTCTATAGGGGAAAGATGGCAATCTGCTCATACACTTGAGCAATTGATCCAAGATATACAAGCGCATCATGGTGAGGAAGCAACTGTTTTCTTTCCAAGCCGTGATGTGCAAATTATTCAGCAAAATATGCCTAAGGCCCAATACAAGCAGTTGGGGGCCGAAGGTGTGAAGTATTTGCTGGAAGAATATATATTGAGCTCAATTGATCAGATGAAAGTATTACATCACTTTCAAGCGCCTGAGCAACTCACTGTTTTGGGTATCTCAAAGTATCGTTTAGAGACTTTGCAACATGCCTTGAGTTTGATTCCTGTGAAGCTGGTCAGTCTATTGCCTGATTTTCTGATTTTGCCTGTACCTGACGCAGAACAGGTAATCTTGGGTTATATTGAAGAACGACTCCTGTTTCGCTCTAATACTTGGTTGGGCGGATCAATTGATGATCTTGCTGTATTTTTAGATTATCAAGCAGCCAATCAAAAATATAAGATTTGTAACTTGAGTGCTTCACACATGGATAGCTTAAACGCCAGTGTGACGCAGGAGCAGCTTGAGTCTTTCCATTATGAATGGACGGCATTGCCAAGAGCAAAACAGCATCCATGGAATCTTTTGCCGAAGGTGAAAGAGCAACATGTTTCAACGGGCTATTGGAAAGCCTGTGCAGCGGTATTGGTTGCGTTGATTGTGACCCAACTGACCTACGATGCGACGCGTTGGTATCAAAATAAAAAGCTTGCAGAGCAAGTGGCTGTTCAGGCGGTCGATCAATTTAAATATTGGTTTGGTGCGAACTATCCTGTGACCGAGCAAACCCTGCGAAGCCAGTTTGAATATCAGCTGAATATGAATAAACAAGCGGATGCTCAAGCTTTGTCTTTATTGAGTCGTGTTGGCCCTGTGCTCATGCAACAGCAAATTGTGGCGAATCAGGTGGTGTATGAAGCGAATAGCCTAAATATGCAACTTAAAGCCAACTCGGCAGAGGCTTTACAAACACTCACTCAGCAGCTTAATCAACAGGGTTTTCAGGTTGAGTTAGGTAATATTCAGCCGACCACGGGTGGGGCAATTGGAATGGTGAAAATACAATAATGAAAGCCATGCAAAATTTACAAACAGTTGTGGATCAGCGTTTAGAACTGATCAGTACTTATTTTGATCGTCTTACACCGCGCGACCGTGTATTAGCTATCTTCTTGGTCATTTTCATCTTGGTGAGCTCGATAGGGGCTGCGCTTTGGTATACCCATGCTGCGGCAGAGAAACAGCAAAAACGCGTGAACCAGCTCAAAGAAACCATGACATGGATGCAGAGCAATGCAGTCACCATGAAATCGAGCTCAGATGGGCAACTGACTCCGATGGAGCAGATCCAACGTATTGCGCAGCAGCAAGGTTTGTCGGTTGCTTCGCAGCAGAATGCTGAACAAATTCAGTTGGTGGTAAGCCACGCAAACTATGTGGTGTTGGCCAACTTTTTGACCCAACTGACGCAAAATGGTTTGAGTATTGAAAAAATGGAGTTGGTCTCAGATGCAGGGCAGATTAAATTATCGGCGAGCGTGAAATAATCGCTAAAAATAAAGCCAGACGAAGCATGGTGTTTTAGCGAGGCTATGCCTATAATATGGCGACTTAAAAAGCAGTAGACTTTTACAGATATGTTGTATTCTCTTGCCCGCCCTTTGTTGTTTACTTTAGCACCAGAGCGTGCACATGAGCTAACACTATCGCTATTGAAATCAACGCATAAGCTAGGCTTAATGCGTCAAAATATAGCGGCTAAACCGGTGACATGTATGGGCATCGAGTTCCCCAATCCTGTAGGTTTGGCTGCTGGTCTAGATAAAAATGGTGCTTATATTGACGCACTGGCAGGTCTAGGGTTTGGTTTTATTGAAATTGGAACCATTACTCCGCGTCCACAGCAGGGCAATCCTCTACCGCGTTTATTCCGTATCCCACAAGCTAAAGCCATTATTAACCGTATGGGTTTTAACAACGATGGCGTGGATCAACTGATTGAAAATGTCAAAGCGGCAAAGTTTAAAGGTGTTTTGGGGATTAATATCGGCAAAAATGCGGATACTCCAGTAGAAAACGCAGTAGATGACTATCTCATTTGTTTAGAAAAAGTCTATAACTATGCGTCTTATATTACCGTCAACATTTCTTCTCCAAATACAAAAAACCTGCGTAGTTTGCAAAGTGGCGATGCTTTAACCGAGTTGCTAGAGACGCTGAAAAAACGTCAGTTAGAGTTGGCTGAAGAGCAACAGCACTATGTACCACTGGTACTGAAAGTTGCGCCGGATTTGGAAGCGGAAGATATTCAATTTATTGCGAAACAACTGCTTCAGTTTAAAATTGATGGTCTGATTGTGACCAATACGACTTTGTCTCGTGAAGGTGTGGAAAACTTACCTTTTGGTGATGAAGCGGGTGGTTTATCTGGTGCACCTGTGTTTGAGAAAAGTACGGCGTGTTTAAAAGCCTTTGCTGAGGTTTTAAAAGGTCAGATTCCTTTGATTGGTGTGGGTGGGATTTTGTCGGGTGAGCAGGCGCTTGCAAAACAAAATGCAGGGGCAAACCTTGTACAAGTTTATAGTGGCCTCATCTATACAGGACCAACCTTAATTCAAGACTGCGTCTCTGCAATGAAAACAACATGAATGCCATTGATATCTTCATATTGATTGTATTGCTCATTGGAGGGCTCAACGGTTTGCGTCAAGGATTTGTTAAAGCCTTTGCGAACTTGATAGGATGGATTTTAGCGCTGATTGTTGGTGCTAAATTTGCAAGTGTCCTAGCACCTTCGATGGTCTCACTCAGTGAAGATCCAGTGGTTCAAAAAATTGCAGCTTTTGCATTTATTGTATTGGTTATTGTAGTTTTGACGTGGATTGTCACGGCATTACTGAATAACATATTGAAGAGTTTAAAACTCGGGCCTTTGAATCGATTAGCCGGCGGTGCTTTTGGTTCATTAAAAGGGTTGTTAATTGTTCTGATTACGATGCAAGGTGTGGGTTCTTGGGTTGAAAGCTCTCCATATTGGAGACAATCCAAATTTGTCCAAACACTTTTGCCTTACGCGCCTTGGGCGATGGAGCTTTCAAAAGAGGCTGCAAGCGAGGCGATGTCACATATCAAGTCTAAAGATACACATGTATCTTCAGATTTTTCACCGAAAATTTCCTCGAAAAATGCTGAGGGACAGGGTGAGTCAACAAATAATCCTTTTTATTAATCCTAGCTTGTCTGCGAGGTTGCTATGTGTGGAGTAGTTGGTATAGCTGGTAAATCAGCTGTTAACCAAATGTTGTTTGATGCATTAACGATGTTACAACATCGTGGGCAAGATGCAGCTGGGATAGTAACCTGCCACGAAGGTCGTTTATTTTTACGTAAAGACAATGGTATGGTTCGTGATGTGTTCCACACTCGCCATATGCGTGCATTACAAGGTAATTACGGTATTGGTCATGTGCGTTATCCTACAGCGGGTTCATCGAGCAGCGCTGAAGCGCAGCCCTTCTATGTGAACTCACCTTATGGGATCACGTTAGCGCATAATGGTAACTTAACCAATGCTGAAGAAATTCATGACGACCTGTTCAAAACAGACTTACGTCATATGAATACGGATTCAGACTCAGAAGTACTGTTAAACGTGTTTGCGCATGAGTTGCAAAAACGCGGCAAATTGATGCCTACAGCAGACGACATTTTTCATGTGGTTAGTAAAGTACATGAGCGCTGTAAAGGTGGTTATGCCGTAGTTGCAATGCTTACTGGGCATGGCTTAGTGGGCTTCCGTGATCCAAATGGTATTCGTCCACTTATTTACGGTTCACGTGAAACTGATGCAGGTATGGAATACATCATTGCATCTGAGTCTGTTGCTATTACGGCACTCGGCTTTAAAGTTGAGCGTGATATTGCACCGGGTGAAGCGATCTTTATCGACTCACAAGGGCAGATGTTTACCAAACAGTGTGCTGAAGCGCCTGAATACCGCCCATGTATTTTTGAATATGTTTACTTTGCGCGTCCAGATGCGATTATTGATGGCATTTCAGTCTACAAAGCACGTTTAAAAATGGGCGAAAAGCTTGCTCAAAAAATCTTGACGGAGTGGAGTGAAGAGCACGATATCGATGTTGTGATCCCAATTCCAGATACCTCGCGTACCTCTGCACTTGAACTTGCAAATATGCTGGGTGTGAAGTTCCGTGAAGGCTTTATGAAGAACCGCTACATTGGCCGTACCTTCATTATGCCGGGTCAGCAATTGCGTAAAAAATCAGTACGTCAAAAGTTGAACCCTGTTGAACTTGAGTTCCAAGGTAAAAATGTACTTTTGGTGGATGACTCGATTGTGCGTGGTACTACGTGTAATGAAATTATCCAAATGGCACGTGATGCGGGTGCGAAAAAAGTCTTCTTTGCTTCTGCTGCGCCGATGGTGAAATATCCAAACGTGTATGGCATTGATATGCCAGCAAAAGAAGAGTTGATTGCATCTGAGCGTACCGTTGAAGAAATTCGTGAAATTATTGGTGCGGATCGTCTAATTTTCCAAGATTTGGAAGACTTAAAAGCAGCTGTGCGCACTAGCAAAGTACCAGATTTACAAGAGTTTGATTGCTCGGTATTTGATGGTAAATATGTTGCTGGTGGTATCGATGAAGCTTATTTAGATGAATTACAGGCGAAACGCCGTGAAACATCGAAAAAGAAAGACAGCTATATTGATGTCAATATTGATGCAGCTTCCGTTGATTTGACGGGCGTGAAAGAAGTCTAATTGATTTAGATTTGAGAAAAGCGGGAGTTTCCCGCTTTTTTCATTTATGATGGATTGATTCAAACAATGTAAGAAAAGGGATTTACATTGAAGGGTGTAAGCTATTCAATCATAAAGAATAAAAACATGTTGTGGTCTGCCAGTATCTGTTTGCTTGCGGTACTTTTGTCGCTATTTATTTTAAATACTGTGGCTGGACTGCTGGTTTTTTATTTTGATTCGAGTCAAAGCATTTTTTGGCATAGCTTGAGTATTTATATCATTGGTTTATTGCTCTTAGTGATGAGCTATTCCGTGGTGTATGAACTGTATGTGTTTCGTTCAGGTGGACACAGTCTGGCCAAGCAACTGCGTGCACGACGTTTAAGTTTGATTGAAAGTACACCAGAAGAAAGTATTGCGCTGAAAATTACAGAAAAACTAGCGGATACTTTTTTAATTGAAACGCCTGCTGTGTATGTTCTGCCCGATGAAGTGGGCGTGAATGCTTTAACCGCTGGTTTTTATCCCAAAGATATTGCGATTATTTTAACGTGGGGCGCACTGCAAAACCTCGATGAACTTGAGCTGACGGGGTTATTGAATCATGAGTTCAATCAAATTTTATCTGGTGAGACAGCTGAAAATACACGGTTAAAAATTTTATATAGTGCTCTCACCACCTTTAGTCAGTGGGGCAGTAAAATTGCTAAATTAGGGTTTTCAACCCATCATAAAAAGTCGCAAAGTTTTGAAACCACTTTTGTTGCAACAGGTGGTTTGATTTGGTTGGTCGGAAGTTTGGGGGTGCTGGTTACACGCTGTATTAAATTTCTGACGTTGGGAGGGCGTACTTTAAAAAATGATATGAAAACACGCCGCCTGATGCAAAATGATGCCAATATTCAAACCTTGATGCGTATCTATGTGCATCACGCAGGTTCGCAAATTCACAGTGAATATTCTGAGTCGATTGCACACATGTGTTTTGCCAATTCATTAAGTGCGCAAAGTTGGATGAACATTCATCCAAGCATTGAAGAGCGTATTTATGAAATGAATCCGAACTTGGTTCAAGACATACAGTTGGAAAACCTAGAAAAACTGCGCAACCGTCCGTTATTTGGATTGTTTCGTTCCTTAGAAGAGCAGTACGCGGATTTCCAAGCCCCTTGGACTTCACCGCAGCCTTTGCCTTTATTACGATTGTCTCCGATTAGTTTTGCCATTAAAGATGCGATTAAACCGCTTAACCCTGAAGTACGTGCGCATATTGAACGTCCAGAGCTAATTCAGCGTGCTTTACAGACCTCAACAGGTTCACGCGAGCTGATGGTCGCGATTTTGATGATTCGCCAATTCCGTGAGTTTATTCCTGCTGAGGCTGAAGTCAGTCGTGCCATTGTTGATTCATTGTTAAACCTAGATGGTCGTGTTCATATTTCAATTTTCCATGAGGCATGCCGAAATATTGGTGGCATGCCAGCAACAATTGCACGCCAGTTTTTATTAAAGTTGGCGAGGATTATTCAAGAAGACGGTGAAATTGGACTGTTGGATGCACTGCTACTTGAACGGGTTAAGTTTGAGCTGAATTTGTTGCCTGTACATACACCTGCGGCCCTAGATGAAGTTAAACCGCAGATTGTGCGTTTAATTGATGCTTTGTTACATGTGCAACAAATCAATAGTGAAACACAGCTGGAAGTACGAGAGAAAATTTTGCGCCGAGTTTTAACTGTACAAGAGTTGGAGCAGTATGCGGAAATTTCAGATGAGCCGATTGATTTGGCCGAAATTTTAAATGATATGGCGGGGTTGCTGCTGCGGGATCGTTTGAGTATTTTGGGGGTGGCTGAAATTTGTTTATGGAATGACCGCATTATTACTCAAGATGAGCAGGATGTTTTGGAGTTGCTTTATTGGCGTCTCGGTTTTGACAGTGAAGAGATCGTTGAGCAAATGCAAAAGAAGAATCGCTTGATGATTGTTTAATTGAGTGGTGAATTTTGCATTGAGCATGTTCTCGATATTTGCATACTGTCTATGCGAATAAAATGTGAAAAGAACAGCATCTCTAGGCATTTCTCGATAGAATATGCACTGAATGAAGTGTGAAGGTAAAAGATGATCGGGCATCAGCGTGAGGTTTTGGCGAGTTTAGGAATTGATTTGTGGGTTCCAGATTTTTTGCCGTCTCAACAAAATGTAGCCACATCGATCTGGCGAGATCAAAGCACGCCTGAGATTGTTTCTGAAATTGTGCGACCTCAGTCTCAGCTCGAAGCCAAAAGCATTCCTGAACATCCACCTGTAAAGAATAAGCTTCCACATCCAGCGCCTCTTGCTGAAATTGCAACACAACCGATTGAACAAGAAACTGTTACAGCATTAAAAGAAGAGATTGTCCGAGAGGCCATCCATGTTGAGGCTTTTCAGTTGCAAGCTGTTGCTTTGGAGCACTGTGCCTTAGTGATTGAAGCGACACAATTGAGCGTGGAGCAGCAACAGCTGTGGCAAAATATTGTGCAAGCCTTACCTGCGCAAAAGTATGCGCTGAATTGGCCTTTTCCTTTGTTGAATTTGCAAGATGGGCGTGGTGTTCAGAGTTATATTCAAGGTTTCTTTGATGGTTTAAGTCAGGGTAAAACTGTTATTGCATTGGGCTCTATACCAAATGCTAATGGTATAAAAGTCACACAAGCAGCAAGCTTACAAGAAATGCTTGATCAGCCATTACTTAAAAAAGCCCTGTGGCACATGATGCGAGCAAAACAACAAAATATGGAATAGGTATGAAGCAGAAAGTCGTTGTTTTTAGTCAAATAGATGCAGAAGTATTACAGCGCCTAGAGCAGCGTTATCATGTGGTGGTTATCAACCCGAAAGCAGGTGATGTAAATACGCAAATCCGTGAGCAAGTTGCGGATGCGGATGCCATGATTGGTGCAGGGCGTTTACTTAATCAAAACAACCTTGAAACGGCGAAACAGCTCAAAATTATATCTACTGTCAGTGTTGGCTATGACAACTATGATCTGAACTACTTAAACCAAGCAAAAATTTGGCTCAGCCACACCCCTCATGTGTTGACTGAAACGACTGCCGATTTGGCCTTTACTTTGTTGATGAGTGCGGCGCGTCAAGTGCCTTATTTGGATCAATGGACCAAAACTGGTCAGTGGTCGCGTACTGTCGGGCAGGCACAATTTGGTCAGGAAATATTTGGTCAAACATTGGGTATTATTGGCTTAGGAAATATTGGTGCGGCAATTGCGCGACGTGGTTTTCATGGTTTCAATATGAATATTTTGTATCACGGGCGCCGAGAAAAATTAGAATTGGCACAACCCTTAAATGCACGTTTTTGCGAATTAGATGAGCTGTTGGAGCAATCAGACTTCGTTGTCGTGGCGGTTGATCTAAACTCGTACACGCAGCATTTGATTGATGCAGAAGCCTTTAAGAAAATGCAATCGCATGCTGTTTTTGTAAATATTTCGCGTGGTGCCGTGGTGGATGAACAGGCACTCATTCAGGCCTTGGAGCAAAAGCAAATTTTTGCAGCTGGGCTGGATGTTTATGAAAAAGAACCCTTGCAAGATTCGGCACTGTTCCAGCTTCATAATGTAGTGACCTTACCGCACGTCGGTTCAGCAACCTCCGTAACACGTAAAAAAATGGCAGAGTTGGCTTACCAAAACTTGTTGAAAGCATTGGAAGGTGGTCAACCTCAATATGTGGTGAATCCTGAATTTAGATAAAAATTTGATAACACTTCATTGCATTTTCATTCAATTATCAATGTTATAGTCATTCGATTCCTTTAAATAAAGTCGGGGTGAGGGTTGAAGCGTTTTCTGTGTGCGTGCAGTTTAAGTCTTATTTCGACTGTTGGTTTTGCAGAAGGTCAATTTCTTACGAATGCCCCACAGTTTAATGTGCCTGAGATTGGTTCAGGTATAGGTTTTATTGACCAATATAATGAGCGCTATATTGGTGAAAAAGTTTATCGTGAAGTACAGCGTCAGCTACCTGTTACGCAAAATCCGTGGCTAGAAGATCAACTGATGAATGCTTTTTCAAGCATTTTGAGTCAAACCCAGCTTGGTCAACCGATTGGTCTGGTGGTCATTAATGACCCGCAAATTAATGCCTTTGCAGTTCCGGGTGGATTGTTTGCATTAAACGCTGGTTTGATTACCAATGCTAATAATATAGATGAAGTTGCCGGCGTAATGGCGCACGAAATTGCGCACGTCACACAGCGCCACTACAGTCGTTCGCAAGAGGCGTTTAAGGGGCAGGGATTACTCGCGCTAGCAGGGATTTTGGTCGGTGCTTTGGTTGCATCTCAAGCCGATGGTGATGTCGGTTCAGCCGTCATGGTTGGTACTCAAGCCGCACTCATGGACAAGCAGCTGTCTTATAGTCGTAACCAAGAGCGTGAAGCTGACCGTATAGGGATGCAGTATATGTATAGCGCTGGTTATAACCCGCAAAGTATGGCTGATTTTTTTGAAGTGATGCACCGTGCAACCAGTCGCGTGAGTTTTTTACCCGACTTTTGGTTCACACACCCACTGACGACTGAGCGAATGAGTGAAGCGAGACTTAGAGCGAATCAGTTGCCTAAAGTGAAATCTACTTGGGGTGATGAAGACTTTGAGATCTTGAAGCTGTATACCATGGTGATCTCGAATCAGGCGACAGAACAGCAACTACAGATGTTGGTGAGTCGTAACAGCTATGCAGCACAACTGGCTTTGGCCAGTTTTTACCTTAAACAAGGTGACTATAAGCTTGCTCAACAAGTGTTAGATCAAGCCAAGTCACATCAGAAATTACATAATTTACAAACCTTGGTCCAAACTGATATTTTGCTTGGACAAAATCGGGTGAATGAGGCTTTAGTAGTGATTCAATCACCTGCGAGCATCATGCCTGAAAATCGGGCTTTAAATTATAAGTTGGCTGAAGTTTACATTCGTCAGAATCGACCTGAGCTTGCGCAGCCTGTACTCAATCGGTTTTTGAAAAATAATCCGCGTGATGTGAATGCGTGGAGACTGATGCAGCAAGCCGCGAGTTTAGATAAAAAGTCGCCAATGCATACCATTAATGTTTTGCGCTATCGGGCTGAAGTGCAGTTTTGGTCGGGCTTTGAAGAGGAAGCGATTAAATCTTTGTTGCATGCCCAGCGTTTAGCGAAAGATAATGAAGCGATGTCAGCGATCATTAAAACGCGTTTAACCCAAATGCAAAAGGATCGACAATTTAGAGCTTAGAAAAGTGGTATAGCAAATAGAGGGATAAAACAGAGATGAGTCAGAATTTGTTTTAAAGCTGAGAATTAATAGATAAAATAAAAAGAAGAATAATAATTTTTATAGAAAGTAAAACTTTGAACTGCCTTTCTTAAGGTCAGTTCAACGTAATCGATTTAAAGATTTTTAAATTAAGCCAGTTTTGCTTTAATTTTTGCTGAAACTTGAGAAGGATCGGCGCGCCCGGCTATGAGCGGACGCAGAGAATTCATCACCTTACCCATATCTTTCATGCTAGTAGCTTCTTGCGCTGCAATCGTTTGCGCAATCATGGAATCAAGTTCTTCCTCAGTCATAGCTTCTGGTAGAAATTGAGATAAAACCTCAAGTTCGGCTTGTTCCTTACTAGCTAAATCTTCTCGACCAGCACTTTCAAAGGCTTTGATCGATTCTTTACGTTGTTTAATTTGTTTTTCAATGACCGCAAGAACTTGAGCGTCGTCAAGTTCTTTGCGGTCATCGACTTCGATTTGCTTAATTGCTGCCTGTAGACCACGAATTACCGTTAACTTATCCATTTCTTTAGCACGCATAGTGGCTTTCAAAACTTCAGTTATTTGGCTTTTTAAAGTAGTCATTATTTAGTCCAGGCAGTCAATCACAAATTAATCTTAGTAAAGGCGAGTAGTACGTACTGATTCACGCGCCAATTTCTTTTGGTAGCGTTTAACAGCAGCAGCTTTTTTGCGCTTACGTTCTTGAGTTGGTTTCTCGTAGAATTCGCGCTTACGAACGTCAGCTAAAACGCCCGCTTTTTCGCATGAACGTTTGAAACGACGGATAGCTACGTCTACTGGTTCGCCTTCTTTCAATTTAACTTGTGGCATGAAGAATCCTCATTAAGTTATGGATAAGATCTGGGCGACATTGCCCTGATCACAAGTGAAGGTCAGTATTTTACTCATTTACATCTCATACCACAAGTCTATAATGGTTCACGCAATAGATTTGATACAGGTTATAGGCAGTTTAATGATCGTTTTAGGCTTAGAAACATCTTGTGATGAAACAGGACTTGCCCTTTATGACAGCGAGTCGGGTTTACGTGGGCAAGTGCTGTACAGCCAAATTAAACTGCATGCAGAGTATGGTGGTGTGGTACCAGAGTTGGCATCGCGTGACCATGTGCGTAAGCTGATTCCATTGATGAATCAACTGCTTGAAGAAAGTGGTGTAAAAAAATCCGAAATTGATGCCGTGGCATATACGCGTGGCCCAGGTTTGATGGGCGCGCTGATGACAGGTGCGCTGTTTGGTCGAACTTTGGCCTTTGCTTTAAATAAACCTGCAATTGGTGTGCATCATATGGAAGGGCATATGTTGGCACCACTTTTATCTGAAACGCCGCCAGAATTTCCTTTTGTAGCACTTTTGGTCTCAGGTGGACATTCTCAACTGATGGCTGCCTATGGTATTGGGCAGTATGAATTGTTGGGTGAATCAATTGATGATGCTGCAGGTGAGGCCTTTGATAAGGTTGCGAAAATGATGGGATTACCGTATCCAGGTGGCCCAAATATTTCAAAACTGGCTGAGCAAGGTGATCCGAATGCCTTTGCTTTCCCACGTCCAATGCTGCATCAAGGTTTGGAGTTTTCATTTAGTGGTTTAAAAACAGCCGTATCTGTGCAAATGAAAAAATTAGGTGACGAAAACCGTGATGCGGATATTGCAGCGAGTTTCCAAGAAGCCATCGTGGATACCTTAGTTAAAAAATCTGTGAAAGCGTTGAAGCAAACAGGTTTGAAACGTTTAGTGATTGCAGGTGGTGTCAGTGCAAATAAACGTTTACGTGAGCGTTTGGAAGCAGATTTAACCAAGATTCGTGCTCAGGTTTACTATGCCGAACCTGCACTTTGTACGGACAATGGCGCTATGATTGCTTTTGCTGGTTATCAGCGCTTAAAAGCAGGGCAGCATGACGGTTTGGCTGTAACTACAACACCTCGCTGGCCAATGACTGAGTTGACCAATCCCAGTGAAGTCTAAGACTTTCATTTGATGAGCTTAAAGCCCGACGAAATGTTGGGCTTTTTACATTTAGGTCTTACCAAAGGGCTGTTAAAAATGCTCTGCTTAGACTTTAAAAATATTTTTGACTTGCCTAAACCTAGCTTAGCATCAAGTTAAAAGTATTTACCCATAGGTTTATCCATAGAAATTGGGGATAAGTATGGAATGTGTAATTTTAGATGACTCATGAAATGTTGAAACTATAAAAACCTATAAACTAAATTTGAAGTCTATTTTTTATTTGGATTTAAATATTTGATTAATATGTTTAATTTAATAATCTTTGTAAGATTTTATGAGTGCTCATCAATAAGTGTAAAACCATGAATTGCAATTACAAGTCGTAACATGATTTAGCTTTCTGAGCGCAAAATTATTCATTAGTTTATATGAAAGGCAGATATAGATTTTCTTAAAAAATATCTTGGTCGTATAAATCTCAAAGCTATGACGGTCTGTCTTAGGAACTTTCATTACAACAATGGAAGTACATAATTAGAAGAATATTTAGAGGTGTTACCCATGGCGGCTACTAATGGAATGCTAGACCCTGATGATTCGATAATTCTACTGATTGATCATCAAAGTGGACTTTTTAATACCGTACGCGATGTACCTGTACCCGACTTACGCAATTATGTGATTGCAATTGCAAAAGCAGCAACTTTATTAAATATACCTGTAATTACCACTGCTTCTGTACCTGACGGCCCCAATGGCCCTTTAATTCCTGAAATTCACCACTTTGCTCCGCATGCAGTTTATGTACCACGTACTGGACAAATTAATACTTGGGACAATCCCTTATTTGTAGATGAAGTTAAAAAAACGGGTAGGAAGACACTGATTATTGCGGGAACGCTGACCAGTGTATGTATGACTTCCCTGCTGTAAGCGCTCGTAAAGAAGGTTATAACGTCTATTGTGTTGTGGATGCATCAGGCAACTGGAGCAAGTTAGCCACAGATACATCAATTGCTCGTGTGACCCAAGCGGGCGCAATTCCAACCGATACTTTTGCGATTGTGGCCGAGTTAATGCGTACTTGGAACCGTCCAGAAGGCTCCCGTTTTGCTGAAATTCTTTCAGATCATGTCTGCCCAGAATATAAATGCTTAATGGAGAGTTATGCAAAAGCACAAGCTGTGGTTAAAGATGGGCCAGTAACAAACTTAGATAAATATCAATAATCAGATCAAACCGATTTGAACTGATATTTATCCCTAATTTTCAAAGAAATAACCCAAATTCTAATGCGAAATTTAGGTTATTTCTTTGATCAGAATGAACTATTAAATATAAAAATAATTGAAATAAAATAGATGCTTAAGCGCCGATCAGTATTTTTATCCTAAAGCTGTTTTAATTGTTGTGAACCGATCCAGTGTTTAGAAAATTGATAGGCTGCACGTCCAGAGCGTTGTCCACGTGCCTGACACCAACGAAGCGCTTCGGCTCGTACCATATCGTCCATGACGATTTGAGCTTTTGCTAAGTAGTGCTGCACAATGTCCAAATATAAGTTTTGATCCATTGGATAAAAAGACAGCCATAATCCAAAACGATCGGAAAGTGAAATTTTTTCTTCAATCGCTTCTTGTGGATGCAGTTCAGTGTACTGCGGTACATCGACCCGAGTTACAGGCGTGTTTTCATGCATAAACTCAGGCAGCAAATGACGACGGTTACTGGTGGCATAGATAATAAAATTGCTTGAACCTGACTGCAAAGACCCATCTAGCACACTTTTTAAACTGCGATAGTTTTCATCTTCGGCGTTAAAAGCCAAGTCATCACAATACACAATAAACTTTTCAGGGCGCTCTGCAATTAGCTTTTGAATTTCAGGCAGTTCGGATAAATCATCACGTTCAATTTCAATCAGCCTTAAGCCTTGCTCTGCGTATTCCGTTAATAAAGCACGCACAATAGAGGACTTGCCTGTCCCGCGAGAGCCCGTAAGCAGGACGTCATTGGCAGGTAAACCATTGAGAAACTGTTCTGTATTTTGCAGTACTTTTTCTTTTTGACGCTCAATGCCTTTTAAATCATTTAATTCGATTCGTTTGAGCTGATGAATCGCTTTTAATTCGCCATTTTCCCATTTAAAGGCAATCGCTGAAAAATCAGGTGCTTGTTTAACTTCTGGTAGGCTTTGCTGTAGTTGTTGGAGTACAGTCGATAGTGCTTCTAAGATATTGTTCGGTAGGTCAATGGTCGCCATGATTAATCAGCTTATAATTACACTTGTCGTCGATCTTAACATCCGATCTAGTCGTATCAAACCCTTAAAGCGGTGCAGATTTGCCAATTTTAGGGTTGAAATGGCAATTGTAATGCTCACATAATTTGCACATAGTCAGTTAGGCTGACGGTTGAACGTGTCAGTGAAATTTTAGGAAAACAAAAAAGTGGGTGAGGATGAATATGTTGTTTAAAGATTTCACACGGGAAATCAACCCGCACCAAGCCTATCGAATCAAAAAACTGAAAAACCAATTGGCTCAGGCAGACAACTATACTGAGTGGAAAAGGATTGCGCTTAGAATTGATGAAGAGTCAGGGGCGCAAGAGTGGAAGTATGACAACTGTTCACCTTATTTCGATGCAGAAGTGATTACTCATCGTTTGGGTTTGTTGAAGCGTTATCGCCAACAAAAGCGTACGACCGATTTAATGTACCTGCTACGTGAAGGTCTGAGTTACGACATTGCCAATATCGCTCACCCCATGCTGTTTACCGCAACCTATGTCGGTACCAAAAAAATTATTGAAGACTATATTGAAGAAGTCAGCCTAGGTTTAGCGTTTGTAGCATCTACAGATTGCCAGTGTTTGGATAAACAGCAAAAAATTGAATTTTTTCAGCACTGCCAAAAGGCCTTTGGGCAACCGGCCATGATGTTTTCAGGCGGTGCAACATTAGGATTGTTTCATACAGGGGTGTGCAAGGCTTTGCTTGAGCAAGACCTGATGCCGAAAGTACTGTCTGGTTCAAGTGCTGGCGCCATTATGACAGCGATGCTGGGGCGAGCAACGCCTGCAGAAATGCTGAGCATCTTAAATGGTGAAAACTTTTTTACCGATGCTTTTCAATTTCGAGGCTTTCGTGAGGTCTTAAAGGGCAATGGTGGCTTAGCGGATGTAAAGCATTTAAAAAACTTTTTAATTGCAAATTTGGGAGACGTTACCTTTGAAGAGGCATTTAAGCAGTCAGGCTTGTATAACAATGTTGCGGTTGCGCCTTATGATGCCTCACAAAATCCACGCATTATGAATACCTTTACTTCACCTGACTTATTGGTGTGGAGTGCGGTGCTCGCGTCTTGTGCAGTGCCGATTCTATTTCCGCCAGTCAAGCTCACCAGTAAACGACATGACGGCTTATATACCCCTTATATGTCTTCCACGCGCTGGGTTGATGGCAGCGTGCGTAGTGATTTCCCGCAGGAAAAAATGGCGCGTTTATATAATTTAAACTACACCATTGCCAGTCAAGTGAACCCGCATGTGGTGCCATTTATGCAGTCGGATGAAGCACGGTTCCGTAAAGATATGTTGAGCTGGCCTGAACGAATTGTACGCAGACAAGGCAAAGTGATTAGTAAAGGGGTGATGGACTTTGCCCGTGAGCGTGTGGGGATGATTCCACCGATCCGCCGTTTACTGGACCATGGTTATGGCGTGGTCGATCAGCGTTATTATGGCGATGTAAACATTGTGGGGAAATATGGCCTGCGCCATTATAGTTATATGCTGCAAAATCCAAGACCACACTTGTTTAAGCTCTTACAACGTGAAGGTGAACGTGCAACTTGGCCAAAAATCTCAATGATTGAAACACATGCTCGTGTAGGGAAAACCATTCAACATTGTTTAGAGGTCTTAACTGCATTGAATACGGCAGAGATGAATGAATCCGAATTCTTGGCAGTTTGATCGACAAGAATTGAAAACTCTTGCGTTGTCGCTTCATACTCCGACTCAGCGTTTGGGTTGGGGGCGAAGGCTTTATCGCTTTGAAGTTGCAGGGCAGGGGTATTGGTTAAAGTATCAGTCGCTATCAGAGCATGCGGCGCTAATTAACGGCTTTGACACGGAACTTAGTTTTTATCAACATGCACTTGCGATGCTGCAATTGCCAAAGTTCTTGCCTGAAGTGCAAATCCTTGAAAATTTTGAGTTTCACTCAGAGCTGGTGAAAGCCGCACTCATCTTAAAAGATGTTCCATCATTATTTATGGCGAATCCCCATCAGTTAAGTCGTGATCATGTCATTCATATCATTTTTAAAATGCTGAATGCAGTAGATGAGTTACATCAATTCGGGTGGATTCATGCTGATTTAAAAGCTTCGCATTTTTTGCTAGATGGTTCTATATGTAAGTTAATTGATTTTGAGCAGAGCCAAAGAATTGGTGAAATAAGCTGTCAAAAGGCTCTAACGGCGACACCACGCTATATGGCACCAGAGTTATTTCATGGTGAAGCAAAGACCGTACAAACAGACCTGTATGCACTCGGGGTCATTCTACTTGAGTGGTTGACTGATCAACGTTTGCAGGCATCAAGCTACCAAGATTGGGCGTATTTACACTGTCAGTTTTTGAAGATAGCGCTTCCAGAACCTTTTCAGGGTTTTAGTCCACTTTTACAGGGACTTTTAGCTAAGCAAAAAAGCCAAAGATGGCAAAATACCATGGCTGCAAAAAAATGCTTAATGACTGAAATTGAATGAGAAAAAGCCAAGTATATGATTTTTGTTTCTTATTTAATCAAATGAGTGTGTTTTTCTTAAAAATTGCTTGTCATGCGAAAATGATCCCTATAGTATACACAGCCATTGGGGACGTGGCGAAATTGGTAGACGCACTGGATTTAGGTTCCAGCGCCGCAAGGTGTGAGAGTTCGAGTCTCTCCGTCCCCACCATAAATCATTTGAATTAAGATGGTTTATA
>NZ_MVON01000017.1:0-69881 GCF_002018925.1 Acinetobacter sp. MF4642 | reverse complement strand
CCTGCCGCCAGCGTTCAATCTGAGCCATGATCAAACTCTTCAGTTAAAAATCATTAGTAGCTTATGGCTACAAATCTTGGCTCATCAATTTTCTGACAAATATTTCTCAAATAAACTTCGAGTAATTTTTACCTTCAATCAATGAAATATTTTCGATCGATCAATCAGTAAAAATCCACACAAGTTGTTCTTCATAATCTCTTAATGATCTTCTTACTGATTCGTCATCAGCAAGCTAGGTCGGCTATACTACTCTCTTTCAAGAAGAAGTCAACTGGTTTTGTTAATTATTTTCAAACTTATTCAAGACTTTCAGATTCTACCGCTTGGGCTAAATCCTTGTTTCTCAACAAGTTTTAATCAACATCACCGCCGATGGATGTGCATTCTACAGTATTTCCAAACCAACACAACCCCCTTTTCTCAATTATTTATAAAAAAACTTCCACTTGTTTATTTATTCAGCAAAATGTCGCTTTTTTCTTATTTTTTGAGTGAAAAGGGAACAATTTCTCCAATTTCATTTCGATTTTTTTCTTGCGATTTTTTTTCTTGCCACTTTAATGCACGACAATCCACATATTCACAATAACCACTTTCGCCCTGTTCCTCATAATTACCCATTTTGAGTTGATATTTAAAGCTCCCCACATAACCCGCAGCTAAACCAAATTTAAAATCACCACGACTTTGCGCGCAAAGATGGATGTGATGTCCCTGCTCATCTTGATAATGCCATTCAAATTCTCGCGGCAAATACATTTTTTGCCCATTGGGGGTTTTCACAGCAGGGTAAACGCGATGAACTTGAAAGTGCACCATCCGATCAAACATATGGGTTTGTTGTTTGTGCAAATCACGTATATAGATACGTGACTGTACAATTCGATTAAACGAATCTCGAATTTGTTCTAACAATAACTGACGCTGATCTACTAGATTAATGACTTGATATGTGAAAAACGCTAAGGGTAAATAACTAAAGTCGATACTGCGCGCGTATTCAAAAGCTCCCAACTGATCAATGTCATAGCGCTGTTCTTTATAGTTAACTTCTCCCTGACATCGACACAATACAGACCAATGCTCAGCAAGACCAAAACGCAATTTGGTGAAATGTGAAATCAGTGGTGTTGTTGTTATTTCAATCTCAAAACTCAATTCTGTGTCTTTTCTTTGAATTTGAAATTTTGGGAACGCTCCCATGAGCTGTTCTTTATTGGCAAATTTAAATGTTTTTTCTTGAAATAAACATTCCGCAGAAATTGAATAGCGGTTCAGTTGCCCTGCCATATGTGGACTACTACTGGCCAATACGGTCGCAGTATCTAAGGGTGTAGTTCTGATTGCGCTGTTATTTCTAAACATGGGCGTATTGGGCTGACCAATCATGCTCAAAAAATTTAAATAATGTAATGGTGCAGGAAGATTGGGAATGGTTAAAGCTTGATGAATAATTTTATATTTTTTATTGGGTGGATGATAAGCAGGAAGTGACCGTGAAGGAGCCTGATTAAGTTGTTTAGACTGATCGAGAAAATCTTGAAACAACCACATATCATACTCCTTCTACATATCATTAACTCATGATGGGCTTTGCTGACGTCGTGCTAAAAACGTAGTAATAAAGCCAGATAATGCATAAATCAAGGAAATAACTAAAATACCCACAGGGATATTGTAAGTCATTGCAGCAAAAATAAAGACCGCGATAGGAAGGACAAAAAATGGAACGCGCTTACGATCTACCGTTTTAAACGAATAATATTTAATATTCGAAATCATGAGGAGGCCCACAGACACAATCACTGCTGCGCTAATGGCTTGAATCCCCCGCTCACGAATATCAAAAATTTCTGGGAAATCGAGTCCGACCCAAACCAATGAAATAATAATAATCGCAGCAAGTGGACTAGCTACACCAATAAAGTAACGCTTATCGACCACACCGATTTGCACATTAAAACGAGCTAGACGGAACGCAGCACAGGCAGTGTAGACAAAGCAACACGCTAAACCTATGCGACCGAGCGAATCCAAACTCCAGCTATACATCAAAATAGCGGGTGCAACGCCGAACGCCAATAGATCAGATAAAGAATCATACTGTTCACCAAAAGCACTCTGCGCACCAATGGCTCGTGCAACACGGCCATCTAAGCCATCCAACAACGCTGCCAAGAAAATGGCATAAATCGCTTGCTGGAAGTTGCCATTCATACTGGCAATGATGGAATAAAAGCCTGACAACAACGCTGCCGTTGTAATCAGGTTCGGCCACAAATAAATACCTCGACGTTTTACTTTTTGACCTTCCTGTGTGTGCTCTTCTTCTTCCACCTCGAAAGTAATCCCATCAAAAGTAGGCGTACTGCGGGGTGAAGATTCGCTTTCAGGTTTATTTATATTTGTCATTCTCTGTCGATCCTAATGTAGCCTTTTCTCTTATAGTCTATCTTTATTCGCCAACTAACCAACGAACAGCAGCATGACCACCATTTTCACTCATACGCAAGTGTGGGAATAACCATTGTAGCGATTCATCTGCATCTTCAGAAAACTTCCAAGGTGGGTTAATCACCAACAAACCACAACCATTTAAGCCCACTGGGGTATCATCTGGCCAAACACATACTTCACAGATCAACTGACGACGAATACCGGTTTTAATCATTTTCTTTTCAAAACGATCAATCATGGCGCGGTCTTTGATTGGATACCAAATTGCAAACACACCCGTTGGCCATTTTTTATATGCAGTCGCTATGAGATCAACCAATTGAGGGAAATCTTTACGCTCCACTTCGTAAGGTGGATCAATCATCACCAAACCGCGTTTTTCTTTGGGTGGAATAACGCCAAATAACCCTTCATAAGCATCGCGCTCATGTAAGCCCGCGCGTTTGTCACGAACGTTGTAATACAACTGTTGGAATACATCACGTTGCATTTCAAAAATGGTGGCTTTATCGATTTCGCGCATGCCTTCCAATGCAAACCACGGCGAACCTGGATAAGCGCCCTTACCTGAACCTTCACGCATTTTTTCAACAATTTTTAAATACTGCTGAACACCTTCAGGCGCATTACGCTTAATCGAGTCATCAAGTTTTACTAAACGGTGAATACCATTTAAGAACTCGCCCGACTTTTGTGCTTCTGAAGTCGATAAATCATATTTACCAGCACCGCCATGCGTATCAATATAACGATACGGTTTATCTTTTTGATTGAGGCGAGTCAAAATCTGAAGCAAAAGGACATGCTTCATGACATCTGCAAAGTTACCTGCATGGAAGTGGTGACGGTAATTCATGTTTCTATCATTCCTAAAATCAATGAGTATTTTAGCATGAAAAATAGTTTCGTTCAGATTGCTTTCATACACTAGAATAACCGTGGCTTTTCTTTGTCTTTTTTAGGTTAATGTAATGGAAGCAGTTCTTCTCCCAAAGTCTTGGAATGTTGATCAAATCCTAGATGATTTAGATCAACATGGTTTTGCCATCATTGATGACGCCTACTCTAATGACTATGTACATCAACTCATTGAAGAATGTACTTCGAACTTAAACCGCTTTCGTGAAGCCGCTATTCAAAACGGTGTCATCAGCAAGATCCGTAGTGATCACATTTTATGGCTCAATCCCGAACTCGTTATTTCCAATCAACATGTTCAAGCCCTTTATAGTTTGGGTCAGGAACTAAATCGTGCCTTTTATCTTGGTATTCGAGACGTCGAAGCACATTTTGCTTGCTATAACGCTGGCGAGTTTTATGCCCTACACCGTGATAATCCTCAAGGCAAAAATGGCCGCATGATTTCTACGGTTTATTATTTACACGAAGACTGGCAAGACGGTTGGGGCGGTGAACTTCATCTGCAAGATAAAAATGACATTTGGCATGTGCTACATCCCAAACCGAATCGTATTGCATTGTTTCAAAGTGACTTACTGCATGAGGTTTTAGAAGCCAAACATCAACGTTTATCGATTACTGGATGGTTACGGAGTGACAGTACAATCCTATGATTCAAGCAAAAAGACTTTAAATTGTAAGAAGTATCCTCATATACTGAACATCAATTGATGAGGATGTAACCGATGCGTGCCAGCAGTCAACAAATTATTCAGCGTATTGGTGAAACAGATCAACTCTACCTACAAGGCAATAGCCCTGAATTAGCACTTGAGCGTGCTGATTTGCGCTTACAGTTGGTCACACTAAGCCAACTACGTCAAGAGCAAGTCCACTTTTTACAAGAAGCGGTGGTATTACTTGAGCAAGGTCGAATTGAGTTTGAGGAAATGCCTCTGTCTTTGTACCTCAATTTGTCCTTGCACCTTGCTAAGGCTTATATGCTGTACTTTGAAATTACCAAAGAAGATCGCTTTGCGTTGATTACACAGCAAATTTTAAAACCACTGACCAGCTATGGTCTGGGCGATATTTACCTGTTTTTGGCCTATGCCTCGGTCAGTCGAAAAGAGTCAGCATTGGCACGACACTGGCTTGGTAAATATGCGAAAAGCACCGAGTTTGATTTCGTTTTACTGCGTGAACATGCCGCTTTTGTTGACCTTCATCAAGAAGATTGGTTTATCAAGCTGATGCAAAGTAAATTGCACTAAAATCTACAAATAAAAAAACGCCTGAAATCAGGCGTTTTTTTATGGGTCAATTCTACTATGTAAGTCGCGACGGCATAGGATCAATTTAAGCAGTTTGAAGTTTATAAGCATCAAGATGTAGCTGTTGATTGAGTTCATCAACCATAATCGCCCAATCATCATCTTGAACCAAATGACTGATTAATAGCGCACGTTGAGCGGAATTCCAAAACGGTGCGTCGTGTAAAGATTGATGAGCAGGAAGTTGATGCGTACGAATATATAACTCGATGGCAGCCGCACTATTGGCGAGTCCCAGTTGCGAAAATAAAAGCTCTAAGGATGGTTTATGTTGACTGAGCATCTCGGCCTCCTTATCAATACTATTGTCAATTATTATTGAATTAACTTATATGTATTTTCTAAAAAAACCTAGTCATAAAACTAGGTTTGTTGTTTCAATTTGTGATTATAAATGACACGAACCTGAAAGCGTATGTTCTGTATGCAATTGTTCATTTAACAGGTCGACCACCATTGCCCATTCATCATCTTTTTTCCAATTACTGATAATGAAGTCATGCTGTGCTTTTGACCAAAAGGGTGCTTTATGCAATGGAACGTCTGAAGTAAGTTGGTGTGTTTCAATAAACTGATCGATTGCTTCCGCACTCGCATCAAGCCCCAATTGTTCAAATAAAAGTTCTAAAGTCGGTTGTTGGTCAAACATCATTGTTCTCCTCAAGCTCTGATCATGCCCTTTTAGAATAAACCTTTGGCCATCTATGCTCAGTTGTATCTACATCACAGCATGTTATTTTTTGTTCAACACACCCCCATATAAAAAAAGCACCCCAAACGGAGTGCTTTTTCAAAACAGATCTTGAACAGATTAGTTTTTAATTATTTAAGCATGTCAGCAATTGCTGCGCGCTCTTCTTCAAGTTCTTGAAGAGTTTTGTCCATACGTTCACGGCTGAACGCATCGATTTCTAGGCCTTCAACACGTGTGTATTCGCCATTTTCGCAAGTTACAGGAACACCGTACATTACGCCTTCAGGAATACCATAAGAACCGTCAGAAGGAATACCCATCGTTACCCATTCGCCATTTGTGCCAAGAGCCCAATCGCGCATATGGTCGATCGCAGCGTTCGCAGCTGAAGCAGCTGAAGACAAACCACGCGCTTCGATAATCGCAGCACCACGTTTACCAACAGTTGGAAGGAATACATTCGCGTTCCAGTCAGCATCGTTGATTTTGTCTTTTAAGCTTTCGCCGTTTACAGTTGCAAAACGGTAGTCAGCATACATCGTTGGAGAGTGGTTACCCCAAACAGTCATGTTTTTGATGTCTGCTACAGCAACACCCGCTTTTTGAGCAATTTGAGTCAACGCACGGTTGTGGTCAAGACGTAACATTGCTGTGAAGTTTTTCGCTGGAAGATCTGGAGCAGATTTCATTGCGATGTAAGCATTTGTATTTGCAGGGTTACCTACAACAAGTACTTTAACGTCACGGCTAGCAACTTCGTTTAGTGCTTGACCTTGACCGATGAAGATTTCACCGTTCACTTTCAATAAGTCAGCACGTTCCATACCAGGACCACGTGGACGTGAACCAACCAATAACGCGTAGTCAGCATCTTTAAATGCAACTTTTGGATCATCAGTACCGATCATGCCAGCCAATAATGGGAAAGCACAGTCGTCTAATTCCATCATTACGCCTTTAAGCGCAGCTTGAGCTTTCTCAAAAGGAACTTCTAACAATTGCAGAATAACTGGTTGGTCTTTACCTAACATTTCGCCACTAGCGATACGGAATAATAGGCTATAACCGATTTGACCAGCAGCGCCAGTAACGGCAACGCGAACAGGTTGCTTCATGTACTTATCTCCATTTGAGGAACGTTATATGATTAAATAGCTGTTCTATCTAATCTTAATAATCATAAACGGCAAAGATTGTACTCCAATACTTTGGCAGATGCATGTAAAAGAGAATGAATTCCAACAAAAGTATGATAGGAAATATAAATTAATTTAAGGAAAGAGATTAGTAAGAACCCTTGATCGCAAAAGAATTTGGGCAGTTTTCTTGTATATTCTCTGCACAGCCTTTGTACTGACCATTGGGTTTATAACAAACTTTGACTTCGGTCAAAATATTGGTTTGACGGTGAGTACGACAGCTAAAACGTAACCCGCTTGCAGGCAGTCCAGGATTCAAACGTTGGAACTGTCCACGTAAGCTATGCAGTTGCGCGGTTTTATTTTCAGATGAAGTCAAATCTGCGGGGATTTTTAAACGTTCTGCATAATTAATCACGTTACGGAAATATTGACTGGCACTCATCGGCACACACCCCCCAATCTCTGCCCACAACTGACGACGTGCATGCTCATCGGGCATCACCCTAGCCACCACTTTAGTTTGAAGCGGAGACAATACAGCTGAAGACTTGGTCTGACACTCTCGTGTCGTAGTTTCAGGATACAAACCTGTGATATTGAGTGAATAACCTTCCAAACATTTCCGTTTCTTTGAGCCTTGGCTATCAAACAAACACACGGCAGGTGTCATTTGAACTTCCATCACATAGCCAAACACGGTCGGTGTCGCATGGGCTGATGTCGCAAAAAATCCCATAGCAATGCAGCTGCTGATCAATAGCAAAAGCTTTTGCGTTAAGACTGATTGGGATGACATCAAAACCATAAAATGCCTAGGCCTTTATCATTGACTTCTAAAAGGAATATTTTGCATGCGCTGGGTGATCGACTGCGGTCCTTGGCCAAGCAGCACACCATAATGGGTCGCATTACTCATGACATGCTTGACGTAATCGCGTGTTTCAGTCAGAGGAATACTTTCTGTGTATTGATCCGCCGCAATCGGCTGACTTTCAGGCTGCCAACGGCGCGCACGATTTGGCCCTGCATTATAACCTGCTGTGGCAAGTACAGGACTGTTGCTTAATTGGCTTTGAATCATGGACAAGTAGAATGTGCCATAACGTACATTGGTATTCATATCACTCAGTGCAGCAGGATTATAGGTTTCACCCATTTGTCTAGCGACCAGTTTTGCCGTATCTGGCATGATTTGCATCAAACCACCTGCCCCGACATGCGAACGTGCATGGGTAACAAATCGGCTTTCTTGGCGCATTAACCCATACGCCCATGCAGGATCTATGCCTGCATTGCGACTATGGCTGACCACATAGCTTTGATGCGGCATGGCATAACGATAACTGTAGTTATGCTGCTTGACGGTTCGATCGGCTGCATAGATCGCGCGGTCATACCATCCCATTTCTGTGGCACGTTTGGCAGCAGCCAAAATTAAGCCATCATCTTGTTTTAAATAAGCTTGTCGAACAGCCCAATTCCATTCACGGTTGACATAATTGTCTGGCGCATTGACGTTGCGCAGTGCAAAAGCACGGCTAAAGTGAATATCTTGACTCAAACGCTGCGCATCCGCATTGCTCGGTTGGGTATTGGCTGGAATCGTTTGATAACGCTGACCAATACGATCTTTTGCCAATAAGTTATGATAATCGTCACCTACTGACAATTTTTTGAAGATCTCGCGCGCCAGTGCTTTTGACTTTGCATCACCACGTTGTTCTGAAGCACGGGCTAACCAATATTGCCAGCGGTCTTCTTGTTTCTGCGTCACACTCATGCCATCAATGGCACGAATGACACTCTCCCATGCGCCGAAACGAATGGCTTGGCGTGCATAGATTTCAGCTTCTTCTTCACTCAGTGCTAAACCGTAGCTCCGATCGAAGGCTTGCAACACTTCCACATTAAAATTGTTTTTCATAACGGTTGTGCCACCGATATACCCCACGGCGCGGTACAACGCTTTTTGTACCGACTCAGGTGTACCCTCGGCAGCACGCTTTACCGACGCCAGTGCAGTATTTAGATCACTGTCGGCTAAACGGCCAATGGCATAAATTAAATATGCTTGATCTGCCGCCGACGCTTTCGGTGCGGACCATAGATAGTTCAGTGGATCGGCTTGAATGCTATTCAGCTGCGCCAAAGACAGATTCATGCCAATAGTTTGTGCAGTTGCAACTGCTTGACCTGACTGCCCTGCACGTAGCTGCGCCCATAAACGTTGTTGTTTGTCTTGTTCCGTCATCAGTGGACTAGACAACATCATGCGGCCTAGCCCTGTACAAGATTCAGGTTGTGAATTAGTGGTGAGCCAAACATCTTTATATTCGGCAAAAACCAAAGGGTCGCCTGACTTGGCACGGACTTGCGCCATGGCACAGCTTTCTGCGCGATCTGCATTGGACACATAGGCCAATACCAGCTGCGCGGAAGCAAAATCGGCCATTTTGACTTTTTCTTCGATGTAATCTGCTGCTAACTTCTCAGCCATGGCAGATTGCGGATAGCGCTGTGCAAATCCGACAATGTTCGCCGCAGGTTGCAATGCCAAATTACTGTTAAGCACCCAGTATTCAGGATAATAGCCCAACACATCACCCTGCATACTGCTTTGATATTGTTGTAATAAACCAACATTGCCTGCATTTGCTGCACGCAAGGCATCATTAAATTGTTCATCTGCGGCATGTGTCGCTGCAGATAGACCCAAGGCAGCCACACCCAACGCAAACACTTGATAATATTTATTCTGTAATCGTTTTAACATGGGTTTGCCTTCAGTCATCTTTGGATTGCCTAGTCTCGTCTCATCATTTTCATTAGTTTAATAACTCATAACAGACTCTATTGTTCTCTTATGTAACCTTATGATTAGACAATATTAATTTTCCTGCATTTTCACTTCACAAATCAATCTTTTTAGCTTCAGATTTAAAGCTATAAGTTTATTCAGATTTCCTGCTAAAATACGCGCCTTTCGTAGATTTCACATGGTGTTTGATCGACCTTTTTTGTCGCCAGCCAAGCTTTGCTTTCGCCGCCACAGATACCGATCAGGCACAAAAACCTAGATTTATCCCCCTTAGGAGCCTACATGACGGTTCAAACCTTCATTCCAAATGGTGCCCAAGCTGCCTCAGAAAACACTGTTACCCAGCCACAGCACACCCCAGCCATCGATGGATCAGTTAAAAAACTGTATATCGAAACGCAAGGGTGTCAGATGAATGAGTATGACAGTCACCGTATGGCAGACTTACTTGGCGACTCGCACGGTTATGTGCTGACCCAAGATCCGAAAGAAGCTGATATTCTACTCATGAATACCTGCTCGATTCGTGAAAAAGCCCAAGAAAAAGTGTTTTCTGAATTGGGTCGCTGGCGCAAGCTGAAAGACAAAAATCCAGACCTGATCATTGGTGTCGGTGGTTGTGTGGCCTCTCAAGAGGGTGACAACATTCAAAAACGTGCCAACTATGTCGACATGATTTTTGGCCCGCAAACCTTGCACCGCTTACCACAAATGCTGGATCAGCACTTTGATCAAATCGAAAAACCCAAGAAAGAAAAAATCAAATTGGTGGATATTTCTTTCCCAGACATTGAAAAATTCGACTTTTTACCTGAACCGCGTGTGGAAGGTTACAAGGCTTTTGTTTCAATTATGGAAGGTTGTTCAAAATATTGTTCATTCTGTGTAGTGCCCTACACCCGTGGTGAAGAAGTTTCTCGCCCGCTGGATGATGTTTTAGCAGAAATTGCCACCTTAGCCGAAAAAGGTGTCCGTGAGATTTCTTTGTTGGGCCAAAACGTCAATGGTTACCGCGGTGAAACGTTCGAAGGCAATATCTGTACTTTTGCAGACTTGTTACGTCTGGTTGCAGAAATTCCGGGGATTGGGCGTTTGCGCTACACCACCTCACATCCACTTGAGTTTAATGATGACTTAATTGAATGTTACCGTGATCTACCACAAATGGTATCGCATCTACATTTGCCCGTACAAAGCGGCTCAAACGATGTATTGCAAGCCATGAAGCGGAACCACACCATTGATGTGTATATCGACAAAATTGCCAAATTACGCAAAGTTCGTCCAGATATGCATTTATCAAGTGACTTCATCATTGGTTTCCCGGGTGAAACCGATGCGCACTTTGAAGAAACCTATCAATTCATCAAAGATATGGACTTCGACCATTCCTACAGTTTTGTCTATTCAAAACGTCCGGGTACACCTGCGTCTGATCTTGAGGACACCACCTCTGAAGACGTGAAAAAAGAACGCCTCAGTAAAGTTCAAAAATGGATCAAACGCTCAAGTATTGACAAGACCGATGCCATGCTCGGCACCATTCAACGCGTTTTGGTCGAGAAAGTTTCAGACAAAGATCCAAACCTACTGATTGGCACGGCGGATAACACTCGTTATGTGAGTTTTATTGGTGATGCAGCATGGGTCGGACGTTTCGCTGAAATCGAAGTGACAGAGATTAAAACTTTGAATTTTGTTTATGGTGAACTCTTGAATCTTGAGCCTGACGTGGCGTAATGTAAGGGAATAGATTCTGACTACTTAAAGGAATTCTCTTGACTGCAGCGATTCGACGTACAGTAACTTTTCCTGGGGTTTCAATAGAACGTTTAAAGAGCATGCTCGGTGCTTATAACGGTCATTTGAAACAAATCGAACAGCGTTTAGATGTCACTATTTCCCATCGAGGTGATGCATTTTATGTCGATGGTGAAATGGATGCAGTTGAGAGAGCCGAAGGTCTGCTCCATCGCCTGCATGAAGAAGCAGAAAATACGGCACAAATCAGTGCCGACACCTTACACCTCATGATTCAAGGCAGTCAGACTGACCGTGAATTGCAAGAAGACCTCGACGGGCAAGAGCACACTGGTTTAGATGAAGTGTGGCTCCAAACCCGTAAAGGTCGTATCAATCCACGTGGTGCCAACCAAAAGCGTTATGTGCAGCGTATTCTACAAAGCGATATTTCTTTTGGTATTGGACCTGCGGGTACAGGTAAAACCTATCTCGCAGTTGCAGCCGCAGTCGACATGCTAGAACGTAATGAAATTCAACGGATCTTATTGGTTCGTCCTGCCGTTGAAGCGGGTGAAAAACTCGGCTTTCTACCCGGTGATTTAAGCCAGAAAATTGATCCGTATTTACGCCCACTCTACGACGCCTTGTATGAAATGCTTGGTTTTGAAAAAGTAGCCAAACTGATTGAACGTCAAGTGATTGAAGTGGCACCACTGGCGTATATGCGTGGTCGAACTTTAAACCACTCTTTCGTGATTTTAGACGAAGCGCAAAACACCACGCCTGAACAAATGAAAATGTTTCTCACACGCTTAGGCTTTGGTTCGCGCGCAGTGATTACTGGCGATATCACACAGGTCGACTTACCGCGTGGTCAGCAATCTGGTCTGGCGCATGCTTTACGAATCATCGACAAAATCAAAGAAATTCACATTACCCGCTTCCACTCTCGTGATGTGGTACGCCACCAATTAGTGCAAAAAATTGTTGAAGCTTATGAGGGATGGGATGCAGAACAACATCGCTTAACGGCTGAAGCTCGTGCTGAACGCAAAGCGCGTCAAGAGGCCTTAGTGGCTGAAAATGATGCCGCTGCCGATGCTCAGCATTAAGTTAAAGTCTGCGGGCATTTTAAAATGCCCGCAGATATCATTATTTAAGGATCTATTTTGAAACTGAGTCTTTCTCTACAACAGGACTTTCAAGCACCTGAGTTGGTCTTGAAACGTGGCTATATCAAAAAAGTTGTAGAAACTGTTTTACGTCATATTGGTACACAAAGTAACTGTGAAGTTGGTATTGCTTGTGTCGACCATGACGAAAGTCATAAATTGAATTTGGAATATCGCGGCAAAGATAAATCAACCAATGTGTTATCTTTCCCGAGTGACTTGCCCGATGAAATGGCGCAAATTCTTGACTCATTTCCTATTGGCGATTTAGTCATTTGCATTCCTGTGGTGCTGTTGGAAGCGAAAGAACAAAACAAAGCGCCACTGACGCATTTCACCCATATGTTGGTACATGGCACTTTGCACCTCATGGGCTATGACCATGAAACGTCAGAAGCAGATGCTGAAGAAATGGAAGGTATCGAAATTGAAATTTTGGCTAAACTCGGTTTTGAAAACCCTTATTTAGAACAATAGCTATTAGATCTGAAACAACTCACCCGATTCATCTCGATGTGTCGGGTTTATTTATGCTAACAATAATGCAAGATGAAAAAATAGATGAAGAGATTATAAAAATGCATACATCGATTTCAAAACTACTCTGCATTATCGCCCTATCCTGCACCATGCCACTTTATGCCAAGAGCAATGATGAAAATCAAACATCTTGTCAAGAAGTGAAGTTTCAAGACGCAGATCAGGTCTGGGCTGGACATTATTATTTGCAGGGTGTTATGGAGGTCGGTTCCGAACTTTTACTAGAGAACAACGGTAAATTTAAATGGTACTTAGCTGTCGGCTCTTTAGACCAATATGCTGAAGGGACATGGTGGAAAAATGGCAACTGCATTGGTTTAAAAGCATTACCGAAATATAGCAAGCACTTAGAAATTTTTCCTACCCGCCTAGATGTGGAAGAGTCTCATTTAACTGTGACTTGGATCGGTGGACGTCAAGACGGTGCCTATGTACGCGCAACCCAATAATCCGAAGTAAGCAAAATCATCAAAGTACACTTAAAAGTGAACAGCTCAGTGCACTTCAAACTCTGCCTCTGCTGGGTCAAAACGCCATGTACGCACAATGCGTAACTCAGAAATATCCTTCATTTTGGCATCAAATCCACCAAATGGTGCAGCCTTACGTACCGATGCTTTTGCCGCCTCATCGAGCATCTCATGACCTGAACTATCAATCAGGCGAATAGCACGGATGCCTCCTGATGCATTTAGAATCACCATTAAACGCACTTCACCCGCCAGCCGCTGCTGTTTAGCTGCTTCTGGATAGTAACGGTTGCCATAAAACTCCACTTTCTGACGGAACTTTTCAAGATAGGCGGCCGAAATATCTTGCTTGGCTTGAATACCATCGACTGTTTTAATTTTTTGCTGACGACTAAAGTTTTGTTGGCGTTGTAAATATTGCGCTTCAAGGCTGGCCACCATTGCTGCTTTGGCTTGAAACTGACTGTTCATTTCTTCCATGGCTTTTTTGCGCTGATTATCCTCAGCTTGTTTTTGCCAACTTAAAGTCGTCATCAACAGTTTTTCTTCAAAATTCAGTTCACGTTTTTGTTGGATCTGCTCTAAAGTTTCACGCTGCTGTTCGCCTGTACTTTGCTCAAGCATCGGTGCGGGCATGTCACTCGACATACGATGTGATTCACGAAAGGTCCCTGAACCTTGTTGATCGGCTTGCGCTAAAAAATCTGCATTTTCAATTTTTTTATCAGAAGGGCGTAAAGTGACAGCAATTTCTTTCACTGCCGCATCATTTTCTTGAGGCATAGCAAATTGCAAAGTCAAAATCACGAGATGCAAAAATACCGCCAGTACGACGGTCGCTGTAAAAATTGGGTCTTTCCACCAATCATGAGCCAAAGGCATTACATTTATTTTTCTAAGCATCACACCAAACCGACAATTTGTCTTGTTCCCCAAAGCGCATGCGCGCAGTATAAAATAGACACAGTCTTCATTTTATTGCGTAGAATGAGACCTTGTGCCCTTTAGATTCACTGTTTCGTAAAATCATGAAAATGGTGCAATTAATTTTGCTAAACTGCAAGGTTCATGAGCAGTATTTTTCAAACATTTCGACCAGAGATCTGATCGCTCAAACACGTTGATTAGCTAGGACACCTCTTATGCAAACGCTTATTTCCAACATTTCAAATCGTTTACGCCAAGTTTATCAAAAGGCGGAAGGATTTATTGAGGATGAGCGCGAGTTTCCAATGTCTCAAGTCTTTTTAAATGCCACTTTTCAACGTTTTGTGACCGACAACGTGAGAATGTTGAAAGACCTGCATGCTGACTTACATGATGATTGGTTACGTTTATATGCCACGCTCGACTATAACGGACTCAAACTCACTCTCTCGGTAGATTTGAAACTGGCACAAATGGAATTAAATAAAAAAACACAGTTGATCGTATTTGAGCAAATCAGTGACACCAGTGTACTGGATGCTGAATACCCGACGATTTTTCATAAAATGGGAGTGCGCTGTGCTCTATTCTTTTATCAAAAAGTCCTGAACCAAGACCCCTTAGGCATGATTTTAGAAAAACTGAATGTGATTAAAGTCAAAGATGATCTACTGCATTTGGATCTGAATCGCTGGTTAGGAAAAAATCGTTCTATTATCGATACCTTAGGTAAAGTCCATGTCAATCATGCCGTATTGCGTGAAGCAGAATTGGTAGTGATCGGTAATGTCAACTTAACGGCATTGTTCAATAAGTTTTCGCAAACCTCTATCGATGACTTGATTGAACCCAATCTAGACGAAAGCACGGTCTCGCCAATTCGACAAAAATAACTCGGGATGCTGCGACTAAAATGTGACTTAAGCTGTGTAAAAGAAACATAAAACTACAGTTTGCCCTATGTTTCGAATTTTTTCTTCATAATCAACGTGCATAATATTTCTATGCAAAAAATTTGTGCCTACAACTGAATAGGAAACTTTTTCTTATGGCTAAATCAATGTTGAAAACAGTCGCAATGGCAACAGGTGTCAGCACCTTGCTCTTTGTCGGTTTCTCCAGTCAAACCTTTGCCATGAGTCCATTCCAAGCCAGTTATCAATTTAACTACAATGGCAAAAACATGGGCTCAGCGACACGTACGTTATCGAAATCGGGCAATAACTGGAACTATGTCTTTGCAGCCAAAGCTGGTGGTATCGCCTCTGCAACCGAAAGCAGTCGCTTTAGTTTTAATGGTAAGCAAATTCAGTCCAGCAGTTTTAGCCGTAGTAGTAAAATTTTGGTGCATAACAACACCATGAGTATTAACTTCAATCCAGCGGCAAAAACCATCAATACTAAGAAAGACAAAGAAGCGCGTTCTTTCGCTTGGAAAGCTGGCGTACTGGATGAACTGAATGCTGAATTACAGCTTCGGGAAGACATCAAAAATGGCGGTTTAAAATCGACTTATTATTTGGCCGATGCCAAAGAAGTAGAAGCACGTAAATTTGTAAAACAGGGTTCTGAGTCAATCAAAACCGATTATGGCACCTTTGACACCATTAAAGTGGTCATGAAACATGACAAACCTGGCCGCGAAACCATTTTCTGGTTAGCACCTAAATTGGACTACCTTCCAGTCAAAGTCAGCCATGTGGATAAGAAAACATCCTATGGATTGCTATTAACGGGTTATAAAGGTGCAAGCAATTAGTCATTTTGACGAATTTTACTTGCATTTTTTCAGGTGCTTCCTAAAATACGCTTTTGCTTGAAAAAGCACCTGCCCCTAGAGGATTCTCCCGTGTACGCACTAGAACAGAAAATCTTAAGCGAAGGTATCGTTCTATCTGATGAAGTTCTGAAAGTTGATGCTTTCTTAAACCACCAAATTGATCCGGTTATGATGCAATTAATCGGTAAAGAATTTGCTGCTCGTTTTAAAGATGCAGGCATCACTAAAATCATCACGATTGAAGCATCAGGTATCGCACCTGCAATCATGGCAGGTTTAGAACTGGGCGTGCCCGTTATTTTTGCGCGTAAATACCAATCTTTAACCTTAAAAGATGACCTTTACCGCTCAAAAGTCTTTTCGTTTACCAAGCAAACGGAAAGCACGATTGCAATTTCAAATAAGCACATCAGTTCAGCTGACAAAGCCCTCGTGATTGATGACTTCTTGGCCAATGGTCAAGCAGCCTTGGGTCTGATTGACTTAATTCACCAAGCGAAAGCAGAAGTTGTTGGTGTCGGTATTGTGATTGAAAAATCATTCCAACCTGGTCGTGACATTTTGCTTGGAAAAGGCTACCGCGTTGAATCTTTGGCACGCGTAAAGTCATTGGCAAATGGCACAGTTGAATTTGTTCGTGACTAATCACGGCGTTTAACTGCAAAAAAGAGCACTTCAGGTGCTCTTTTTTTGTCACTCAGATGACCCGCGGGTCATCCACATGTAAATGCCCCATTTGCGCTGTAGGTTATTTTTAATTTAAAGTAAAAATATATCGTTTTTTTTTTCAATTTAATTACACACTGAAGTTGGAGAAACGCGATTTATATAGCATGATCAAATCTAAAAGGTAATGTCCACTTTCTAAGAGCAAAACCAATAAAGACTAAACTGGATACTATTTTATAGAGATACCGTATTGAATGATAAATAAGAAACAATTAACTGAACGATCATTTACCCCAAGCCAATTATCTGGATTTGATGGCGTACACTCCATTCAACTCCCTGTAGACTTCATTCACGACTTGAGTAAAGCAGACTCCTTACAAGCTGTTTTAGATACCATTGCTTACTGGATTTCTCACGTGTTTGATGCGGATCGGGCCAGTATTACCCTGCAAGATACTGAAGAATATCTCAAGCTGTATTCGATCTCAGGCAATCATGCGATTCTGATGGATTTTAAAATTCCGATTGGGCAGACTTTTGTCGGACGCGTCTTTGCCTGTGCAAAGCTGATCATTTGTGATGATTTAAGTCAGTCTGATGAGCTGGATTGTAGAATGCTTTCTGAGCATGGGATGGAAACCTGTATGGATGCACCCATGATTCACAATGGCGTGTGTATTGGTACCTTAAACGTGGCAGATCAACGTAAACATCACTACACCCTACAACAAGCAATTCTTTTACAGAGTCTCGCCACTTGGTTAGCTTTAAACATTAAATTACATTTACAAGTGCAAGAAATGGCGGTCTTAGCATCTACAGACGAGCTTACGGGAACTTTTAACCGTCGTGAATTTGTGCAAGAAAGTAATCAAACCATGTAGCACTTCAGCCATACTCGCGTGCCATTTACGATAGGTATCTTAGATATTGATCACTTTAAACAGCTGAATGACTGTTATGGGCATACCGCAGGTGACCATGTGCTGAAAAAGATGACCAAAAAAATCCGCAGCGTACTGCGTGACGAAGACTTTTTAGCCCGTATCGGTGGTGAGGAGTTTGCGATTATTTTACCCGCCTGCTTGGGTGATGAAGCCATGCGGGTCTTTAAACGCATTTGTTCAACGATTGAAGCCATGGAAGTGCATTATGAGCAAGAAGTGCTGTGTTTCACAGTCAGTATAGGGGTTGCTGAAGTCGGCAAACATGACGCAGATGCAGAGGATGTCTTTAAACGTGCAGATAAAGCCTTGTACTGTGCCAAGCAAGCAGGAAGAAACCGAATTCACTTTGCCAACTAAACCATATTTAAAAACACAGCATAAACTACTCAAGAAATTACAAGTTTAATAAATATTATTGCTGCAAGTTCAACTAAGATTTACTCTAGATTCAGTTGTTTAGATCTTTCAAATTAAAGCGCAAAACACGGTTGTTCTGCGCAACGTGTCATCCACACCGTAAAACGGCTGCCAGCTTCAATCACTGGTATCCCGAATAGGCCAATAGACTATGGAAAATACAATTCTCTGCCCAAAATGTGGCTCTAGTGATGTTGAAAAACGCAATCACGAGCAACAACTGACTAAAATAGGGGGCGTATTGCTCAGTTCGGCAGGTGCAACCGCTGGTACCGTCGGTGGTGCAGCATCTGGGGCCTCTATTGGTGCAGCGATCGGTGCAGCGGCTGGACCTCTTGGGGTGATTATGGGTGGCACCATTGGCACTTTTGTCGGTGCGGTCAGTATTGGTGTGACAGGTGGTTTTTTAGGACATCGTTTTGGTAAAAAAGCGGGTGTGATTGTCGATAAAAATGTATTTCTTGACTATAAATGTCTCAAGTGCGGTACAAAATTCAAAGAGTAGCATCTGACGCCAGCCCAATAATAAAAAGCCCATCATTGATGGGCTTTTTTCATGTCTCAATGTTCTAGGCTTGTAGTTTCTTCACAACTTCCCCAAGACGCTTACCTTGAGCTTCGCACAGCACTTTTTCATCTTGGCTTAAGCTCTGATCATGTCGAGGCCCGCTGACATGGCTAGCGCCATACGGTGTTCCACCTGTTTTAGTATGTGACAATGCGGGAATGGCATTGTTCAACCCTAAAATCATCATGCCATGATGAAACAATGGTGGCAGCATGGTCAATAAAGTACTTTCTTGGCCGCCATGCATCGAACCTGACGAGGTAAACACACAAGCTGGCTTGCCATGCAAAGCTCCATTGAGCCAAAGACTGGTGGTTTGATCGAGGAAATATTTCATTTCAGAAGCCATGTTGCCAAAGCGGGTTGGTGAACCTAGCGCCAAACCAGCACAGTTTGCCAAGTCCTCTAAACTACAATAAATATCGCCTTCTGCAGGAATACTCGGCTCTGCTGCCTTCACCACAGTGGCAATATTTGGCACTGTTCGAATTTTAACTGCAACACCACTGGCTTCAATTCCATTTGCAATCAGATGCGCCATTTCACGGGTACTGCCATATTTGCTGTAATATAAAACTAAAACATAGGTTTGCATGAATAGAGTTCGGTGACAGAAAAAATAAAACTATACGGTATTTTTCCTATTTTTTGGTTAAGCTTAGGGTGAAAAATGTAGAAAAGATGAAGAAAACAAAAGAGATACTTTGCCTATGTTAGAACAGTACTTAAGAAAACTTCCTTTCTATGAGAAAACTTGGTTTCAGTTCGTTTTATTTGTACTGCGACGCTTTGAGGCCGATCGATGTCGTGAACAAGCGGGTTCACTAACCTATACCACCCTGTTTGCCGTCGTTCCGATGCTAACCGTTTTTTTGGTGATCATTTCCTCAATTAAAGCGCTTGAACCTGCACGGCAGCAATTACAACAACTGATCTATAGTAATTTTTTACCGAAAACCACGATTGCTTTTGACAAGGCCTTAAATGCGTTTACCGATAAATCCAGTAATTTAACCATTATCGGGATCTTATTTTTATTCGTCACCACCGTCATGATGCTAACCAGTATTGAAACAGTCTTTAACCGAATTTGGCGCGTTCGTGAGACTCGCGGTGGCATTATTGGCTTTATGCGCTATTGGACCATTATTTCTTTGGGCCCTATTCTACTCGGTAGTGCTTTTGTTATTTCGTCGACGATGGCTTCGCTCAATGTTCTGAGCAATAATTTTGCAGGCTATGAGCTTGATGGCGCATTTGTCCTGTGGCTGATTTCATTCTGCTTAACCGTCGTCGGTTTTTTTATTCTGAATTGGACCATTC
The DNA here is from genome assembly GCF_002018925.1 of Acinetobacter sp. MF4642. Taxonomy (NCBI): domain Bacteria; kingdom Pseudomonadati; phylum Pseudomonadota; class Gammaproteobacteria; order Moraxellales; family Moraxellaceae; genus Acinetobacter; species Acinetobacter sp. MF4642. The sequence goes on along the minus strand of NZ_MVON01000017.1, from coordinate 49,974 downwards.
CAAACCGCAGTGTCCCGATTAAATCGGCTTTGATTGCAGGTTTATTTAGTGCCGTCGTGTTTGAACTTCTGAAAAATTTGTTCGGCTTCGTTATGTCGAACTTCACCAGTTATGAAATTATCTATGGTGCATTTGCTGCGATTCCCATTTTCCTGTTGTGGATCTTTCTGTCGTGGAATATTGTCCTGATTGGGGTCGAAATTAGTTATGCCCTGACCGCATTTACCTCCCATAAAGAGCAAAAAAGGCACCCTGTCATTATGCTGTTAGATTTGCTGGAGCTGTTTTATAAAAAGCAACAGCAAGGACTCAGTGTCTCTGATGATGAAGCGTTGGATGTATTAGGGCGAGATGAATTGGGACGTTGGCCGAGTTACGTGTTTATGCTTGAACAGCAAAACTTAGTCAAACGTACCGATGACAACCAATATGTGCTGGTACGTAATTTATCTCAAGTCGATTTTTGGAGTTTTTACAGCAAACTTCCTTACCCTTTACCAAAGCGTAAAGATTTGGGTAATGTCCATCCTGATGATGTCTGGATGCAGAAAATTGGCCCAGCGTTAGTTGAGTCGGATGATTACTTGGCGGCCAAACTCGCCATTCCGCTGTCTACAATTTTTGATGATAAATCTTAAGACTTCATATTAAAAAACGTGTCCAAGACACGTTTTTTAATATGTTGAATCAAAGCAATCTAAGTTCAACCTTCACCCTGAATTTAAGGCAGATTCAAGCCAACTCAGTATTTACTGTAAAGCCATTTTAAAGGCTTGTGCATACTGCTTAATTTTGTGATGCAAACTCACCACCATCACACCCATCAACACAAAGCATGTACCTACCAAAAAGTTGAGTTCCAACTGTTCATTGAGTAACACCACACCAAAACACATCCCAAAGATTGGGGTCAAAAAAGAAAAGACACCCAACTGCGATGCCAAATATTTTTTCAACAGCCAAAACCAAATCAGATAACTGGCAAATGACACGACAACGGTATGGAAAAGCAAACTTGTAAGGGATAATACAGACCAGTGAATCGTCGCCTGTCCCATGAAGAAAGCCACAGGCAATAACACCAAGAAAGCGATAAAGAGCTGATAAAACAAAGTTTGGGTCGCTGGTGCTTCTGCTAGTTTCGTCAGCCGAACTGCAATGGTCGTGGCGGCCCACAACCCCCCTGCTAAGAGTGCTAAAGCATCGCCCCAAAGTGCAGAACTTGCAGCCGCTTGTGAAGCTGCAGGACGAAATAAAAATGCAATCACGATCCCGAAAAATGCACATGCAATGCCCAACCACTGAATGAGCGATAAACGTTCAGAGGGTAATTTCCAGTGCAAACCCAATGCTACAAAAATAGGCGCGGTATACAGCAAAACCACGGTATGCGCCGCGGAGGTAAAACGTAAAGCTTGAGCGACCAGAAAAAATTCTGCTGCAAATAAAAGCCCAACTAAAATTCCTGCGGCTAAGTAGTCTCGCCCCCATAAAGATGTGCCCTTTGCCAGCTTGATCATGGGGTAAACCATCAACGCAGAGAGACCTGAGCGAAGTGCAATTTGCATCACTGCAGAAATATCGGGGGCAGCAAGCTTTAACACCACTTGTTGCAATCCCCACAAAATACACAGCCCAAACATAATCCCTGAAGCTTTACTGTCCAGCGCTTGACGACTACTCACGACCTGCTCCACTGAAAAAGATCAAAGCTCACTATAGATTTGTCTGAAATAAAACATATAATTTAAAACAGACAAGAGATCTTCTTATTCAGGCAATTTCAGCCATGCCCCAACGACAACAAAAAAAGAGCGTGCCACTCAAACAATTACCGACCAATGATCATATTGATAAATTATTGTGGATCAGCTTTCGCGAAGACCCCGCGCAGTCGGTTTATCCTGTGCATGGACATGCATGGGGCGAATTTGTATACGCCTTTAATGGTGTGATGGAAGTGAATATCAACCAGATTGACTACCTTACCCCGCCACCTTATGGTATTTGGCTTCCACCCAATGTAGCCCATAGCAGCTTAAATCGTACCGATGTTTCGCATGGCACCTTGTATATCCATGAAAGCTTATGCACTCATCTGCCTCAACAAGCGGGTATTATGCTCAGCTCACCTTTGGTCTCGGCACTATTCAAACATTTGAGACAACATAGTCTGCCAGATGATTCACCTGAGCACATGCGCTTACTCTATGTCTTGCTTGACCAATTACATCATGCAGAATTGGTCAGCAGCTATTTACCGCACTCTGAACACCCTACCCTGAAAAGCATTTTAGATTTTTTACATCTGCACCCTGCGGACAACAGTTCTTTGCAACAACTGGCAGTACAGCACAATATGACTGAACGCACACTGGCACGTTATAGTCAAAAAGAACTTGGCATGTCCTTGAATGAATGGCGACAGCGTTTAAAAGTCATGAAAGCCATGAGCATGCTGACAGAAGGAAAAAAAGTCGAAAGTATCGCGCTGGATTTTGGCTATGCCAATGCATCGGCCTTTATTAATATGTTTAAACGCTGGATGGTGTATACCCCCGATCAGTTCCGCAAACTGTACCATAGCCACCAATAACGCTAAAAAAAAGATCACCGAAGTGATCTTTTTGAATGATGGGGTTTGAAAGCCTGTAAATTAAGCTTTAACAAAGGTATTCCAAGAATAGTCTTGGTTTTTGCCTTTTAGAGTCATTTTCAACTGCTCACCCGCCTGTAGTGCAGCAACCCCAGCAGGTGTACCTGTCATGACTACATCGCCCGCTTCCAAAGTGAAGACTTGGCTAATGTCGGCCAACAAGGTGCCAATGTCAAAAATTAAGTGTGCAGTGTTGCCCGCTTGGCGCAGCTCATCATTGACATGAAAACTGTAGTGCACATCATCCCAGTCCTGTACCACATCGGAAACAGCAACCCAGTCTGCCAACACACACGAACCATCAAAGGCTTTGGCACGCTCCCAAGGCTGGCCTTTGGTTTTCAAATCATCTTGTAAGTCACGTAAGGTTAAGTCCAAACCTAAAGTCACAGCTCCCACTGCTTGCAGAGCTTGAGCTGGATCGGTTGCTTTGCTTAGGCGATGGTCAATGCGTAAAACCAGTTCACATTCATAATGGCAGCTACCCCATGCAGGATTCCAAGAGATGCCTGCATCTAAACTGAGCAAACTGCTCGGCGGTTTGATAAATAAAACCGGACGATCAGGAATCGCATTGCCTAATTCTTTGGCATGGTCTGCATAACTACGACCGACACAGACAATTTTAGATGGACGTGTACTCATGATCTTCCTCTGATTTTTTGATGGTGTTATGGAACAAAATGCTTATTTTTTGAAAGTATTTTCAAATTTTGCTTGATCCGCACTATCGACCAACGCACGCTTAGGCACAATCACCACAGTACGGTTTTTCAGCTCAAGCATATAGGTTAGCTTGCCACTGGCAAACTTTTGCACTTCATTATAATGGACCACTTGCTTGCGACCATTGGCATAAATTTCCGCATAATCTTGGTATAAATCGATGCCTTGCTCACTTTTACCAAACTGATATTTCACAAATTGGCGCTTAAACATCATCGGCAGGAACCAATAGCGCATGAGAATTTGTAAAACCAAGAAAAATATACCCAATGCCACATAGTAGCGACCGACGCCTGAAAAGCCGAGCATAAAGCCCCACACAATAATCCCGACACTAATCAACGGCGTGATAAAACGCGTCATTTGCTTTTTACCAAAAGTCGCTAAGGCAAAGCCATCTTGGGATTCTTCTAAAGTGAGGAAATAACGTGTCGATAATGCAGGCTTGTTCTCTGACATAGGGTCATATCAAATAGCTAAAAATATTGTGCTCAATACTACAACACAATCGGTCATTTTTTTAGGACTTTAGCAGATCGATGTTGATTAGCTGGCTATCCACTTAAGCCGAGGCCATACCGATATCAGAACCGCATTATAAAACTGAGATGTAAGAAACAACTGAATAACTACGGCAAAAAATCTATCCATGCTATGGATTTCTACTGAACAGAAAGTTCAGGAACAAAAAAACCGCAACATGTGCGGTTTTTTCAATATTGATCAAGTTGGTGCGCTCAGAGAGATTCGAACTCCCGACCCCTTAGTTCGTAGCCAAGTGCTCTATCCAGCTGAGCTATGAGCGCGACGTCTTGATCGGGTGCATTGTATATGGTTTATTTCATTTTGATAAGTCATTTTGTAGTAACAAACCATCAAATGTTTATTAATCGTACATAAATCAGATTAAGTCGCTAAAAAATATATAAATAATTACAACATTCACTCAATACATTAAAAATTAGTGCAAATTCACAAACAGCAACCACAACTAGTATGAGATTCTTTATAATCAAATAGAAGAATTACATAAAATTAATTTAAGATACAAATGCCAAATCAAGTAGATCAATCAACTTTAAACATGAGTAAAATTGGACCAGCAATAGCATCTGTACTTATCCTGCTCATCGTCATTGGCTATTCTATTAAAACAATAAAAAATCAAGTTCGATATATTGAAAGCTTACACTCAAACGAATGGCACGTATTTGAAAGGCATATGACTTCAAACTATTTTTTTACCGTGTCAAAATTTCGAGATAATAGTCAAAGCCTATATATAAGCCAGAATGGTGACGTATTTTATTCTCAACTTTGCACTAACAAACTAAAAAATATCTGTAAATTAGCTTATTCATCTGAAATAAAAGTTGAAAGTGTACTATTTTATGCTCAAATACATAAACGGACAGGGCGATATACTTCACTACATTTAAAAGACATCATTTTCATAGATCAAAACAATCGCCAACAAACATTTAATTATTTAACTACACCTCCAGATGATCAAAACTCTATTTCTAATAAAAAAAATAGTTTATGGATTTCACTCATACTCATATTTATAAGTTATTTATTCTTCGGATCTGTGGCATCTTTTCAGATTTCCGATAGCATTCCTCAAAATATTAAAATGCAAAAAAAGATCAATAAAACTATTATTATCGCAATCTGTATGTGTTACTGCTATTTAATTGCAATCACATTAATTACATTCTTGAGAAATTAATATTTTTCAAATATAAAACGATCAGACACAAAAAAACCGCAACATGTGCGGTTGATTTTTCAAGTTGGTGCGCTCAGAGAGATTCGAACTCCCGACCCCTTAGTTCGTAGCCAAGTGCTCTATCCAGCTGAGCTATGAGCGCATTACTTGTGTGCCAATTCAGGCGATACGTTACATACAGTTTACTTATTGGTGCGCTCAGAGAGATTCGAACTCCCGACCCCTTAGTTCGTAGCCAAGTGCTCTATCCAGCTGAGCTATGAGCGCGATATAAGTAAAGTTGGCGGTGAGAGAGGGATTCGAACCCTCGGTACAGTTACCCGTACGCATCCTTAGCAGGGATGTGGTTTCAGCCACTCACCCATCTCACCGTAACGTGCGGCCATAATACAAACTTCATGCTAGCACTGCAAGCACAGACACTCAATTTTTTGCATATTTCTGTTCAATTAAATACTTTTTAAACAATTTAGAGCGGATTCAGCAGAATTTATTCTTTTCTCTACATCTGCATGTTGAATAAAACAGCAGATATTCTAAATTGCCGACATAAAACACAATATTGCAATCATTTGCGTGCAGTCTGTCTTCGCATGACTTATGCTAATCCTATCTACTGACATACAGCCAAAGACATTATGAAAAATTGGGTCGATCCTGAAGCAAAAGCTGAAGCTGAACGTTATGACAACCCTATTCCAAGCCGCACGCTCATTTTAGAAACCATCGAAGAAAAAAAGACGGCTTTATCGCATGCGGACTTGGTCGAAATTTTTGAAATTGCAGATCAAAAAAGCATTGAAGCGCTCAGCCATCGCTTAATTGCGATGGTTCGTGATGGTCAACTGATGAAAGATGGCTTCAAGTTTCAAATTGCCGAAGAGCAACCTGAACATGAAGCAACGGTTTACATCAACAGTAAAGGCTTTGGCACGGCCAATATTGCAGGTCATGAAGACTTACTTCTACCTGAACGCGAACTGCGCCAAGTGTTTAATGGTGACCGTGTTAAAGTGCGTCAAACCTCAGTAGACCGCAAAGGTAAAGCTTGGGGCTTTATTACTGAGGTAGTGCAACACCGTGTGAAGCAAATTATTGGTAAAGTATCAATACATGATGGTGAATACTTTATTCAGCCAGCAAATCCGAATGCGCACCAACCGATTACTTTAGAAAAAGAATTAATCGAACACGCACAAGTCAAAGTGGGCGATTCGGTTCGTGTCGCAATTGATGACTACCCAACCAAAGATGAGTTGGCGACAGGTCATATTGTGCAATCGATGGCAGACAAGGCCGACACTGAAATTATTATTCCGCAAACCATTTTAGAGTTTGGTTTGCCATATGAGTTCCCAGAAGAAGTTATTAAAGAAGCAGAAAGCTTTAAAGAGCCTTCAGCGCAGGACCGTGAAGGTCGTATTGACCTACGAGATTTAGCCTTAGTCACTATTGATGGTGAAGATGCACGCGACTTCGATGACGCGGTCTATGCAGAAAAACGTCCAGGCGGCGGTTACCGTGTGGTGGTGGCCATTGCAGATGTCAGTCACTATGTCCGTTCTGGCAAACCACTAGATGATGAAGCTCAAGAACGGGGTACATCGGTGTATTTCCCTCACTTTGTTTTACCGATGTTGCCTGAAGCTCTTTCGAATGGCTTATGTTCACTCAATCCGCATGTAGACCGTCTATGTATGGTCTGTGATTTAAACCTGTCACGTGCCGGTCGCGTCACCAAGTTTGAGTTCTACCCGTCTGTGATGCACTCAAAGGCACGTTTAACCTATACCAATGTTGCCCAGTACTTTGAAGGCGACAGCAGTGCCATTCCTGAAGACCGTGATGTTCGCAAATCCTTGAACACCCTGTTCCAACTCTATCAAGTCCTCAAAGGTTTACGTGCTGAACGTCATGCCATGGAATTTGAAACTGTTGAAACTTACATGACCTTTGATGAGCTGGGCGGCATTAAGGAAATTTTACCGCGTACGCGTAATGATGCGCATAAACTGATTGAAGAATGTATGTTGTTGGCAAATGTGGCAGCGGCTGAATATGCACTACAACATGATGTGCCAATGTTATACCGTATTCATGAACCACCTGAGTTTTCACGTATTCAAAAAGTACGCGACTTTGTCAAACTGCTCGGTCTACCGTTCCCAGAACAGCCGACTCAGAAAGACTACCAAGCCGTGATTGATGCAACCAAAGACCGTATTGATGCCCCAAGTATCCATGCCGTGCTGTTACGTTCGATGATGCAAGCCTACTACGGCGCGAATAACGCAGGTCACTTTGGTTTGGCATATGAAGCCTATACGCACTTCACTTCTCCAATTCGTCGTTACCCAGACTTGTTATTACACCGTGCCATTAAAGCCAAGTTAAAACATAAACCGGCACCTCTTTCAGGGGCTGCGCTAGATGATGCTGGTCAACATTTCTCAGCGACTGAACGTCGTGCAGATGAAGCATCTCGCTCTGTCACCACATGGTTGAAATGTCATTATATGCAGCAGCATTTGGGTGAAGAGTTTGTCGGCACCATTTCTGCAGTAGCAGAATTTGGTCTGTTTGTGACACTCAAAGACTTATATGTTGACGGCATGATCCATGTCAGCCAACTGGGCGATGATTACTTTGTCTATGACCAACCAAGTCAGAGCTTGATTGGGCAAGCACGTGGTCAAAGCTTTAGCTTGGGCGATGAAGTGAAAATCAAAGTTGCAGCAGTGAATTTAGAAGACCGCAAAATTGATTTTGAATTATTGCAGCAACTCTCACATGGTGGTCGGCCCATACGTAGTCGAGCACCCCGTGTTGGTAAAGCCAAAACAGCACGAAGCGAAAGTAAAGAAGAAGTCTTCAGCGAGTCGACAAACGCCTCTCCCAGTAACAGCGGAGACCAGCCCATACGACGCAAAAAAGATAAATCCCAACCTAGCTCCTACAGCAAAAAGCCTAGTAAAAAATCTTCATCAAAGTCTGAAACAAAGGTTAAAGATAAAGTGAAGAAAAAGTCGAAACCTAAAAAGAAAAAATCCAACGCAAAAACGAAAACTGAGTAAATGATGTAAAAGGTGCTAGGGCTTCATGCCCTAGCACCTTTTTTCATAGGGCCAATATGAATTTTTTGCGTTTATTTTTAAGCAAACCCATCAGCCAATATCATCCCCTGCTTTACTTCATGGCCACGCGTAGTCGACGTATGATGCGCTATTGGCAGTGGAAAACAGATGGGAAAGACTATGCCCATTCATTTTCTGACGTCCCTTTGGCTTTCCGCGTCAAAAAGCATCAGTCCGTTCTGATTCGTAAATTAGGCGACAGCGATCAGCACTGGCAACACAATAAAGTCATCAATCTTAAAATTGCCAGTCCGTGTATTTCTGGGATTTTAATCCATCCACAACAAACTTTTTCTTTTTGTCAGTTGGTGGGACAACCAACAACTCAAAAAGGCTATGTCGAGGGAATGGAACTCAGCTTTGGTCAAGCACGCGGTGGTATTGGTGGCGGGATTTGCCAAATTGCCAATCTCATTCACTGGCTTGTCTTACATAGCCCGCTACAAGTGGTACAACGTTCACAGCATTCCTTTGACCCGTTCCCAGATCATGGCCGTGTACTTCCATTTGGGAGTGGCGCTGCAATTTTTTATAACTATATCGATTATCAATTTTACAACCCCACCCCACATAGTTTTCAAATTCGGCTGTGGTTTAGTGAGAAATGTTTAGAAGGTGAACTGCGTTGTTCAGTCGATTTAGGCTATGTCTATCATGTATTTGAACAACAGCATGCCTTCCTTAAAATCGGGACGGATTACTACCGACAAAACGAAATTTGGCGACACCGTAAAGAAAAATATAAAAGCGGTGAAATCTTAGCAACTGAATGCATGACCCGTAACTTTGCCAAAGTGCTTTATCAGCCCTCACGCATTGATCAGCACTACCCTTCATGGGCTGAATTTCAAGCGGTGCAAAACATCAAAACCAATTAAAACTTGATTTCCCACGGCATCACCCTTACATCTAGTGATAACTGAACATTTAATTTGGCTTAAACGCATGACATTAGAAAAAGCAACCTTGCCTGTTCCACCGTTTGATCAAATCACCTTAGTACAACTCCAACAGCAGATCGAACAAGCCATTCAACAGGGTCAACATTTCTTAAAAGACCTGAGCGAAGTCCCTGAATCGATTCAGGCACAGCTTGCGGTCTTAGAACAAGTTGATCATTTAGAAAATAATATGAGTGAAGCATGGGGTGTGCTGTCCCACCTCAATGCAGTGATGAACAATGCTGAAACTCGTGAGGTATACCAGTCACTATTACCAAGTTTAAGTGAATACTATACCGAGTTAGGTCAACACACAGCGCTGTATCAAACCTATCAACACATTCATGATGCTGCGCAATTTGATCACCTCCCTGAAGCCCAACAAAGTGCGATTAAACTTGCACTGCGCGACTTCAAACTGTCAGGGGTGGCTTTAGAAGGTGAAGCCAAAAAACGTTATGCAGAAATTTCGGCACGTTTATCACAACTGTCTTCAGACTTTTCCAACCATGTTCTTGATGCAACACAAGCCTATTTCAAACCTTTAGCGGACCACGAACTGGCAGGCTTACCACAAAGCAGTGTAGAGCTATTAAAACAATATGGTCAGCAGCGCGAACTGGATCAACCCGTTGCCACTTTAGACTTCCCGTCGTATCTGGCAATTATGACCTACGCGGAAAACCGTCCTTTACGCGAAGAACTGTATCGTGCCTATACCACACGTGCATCAGATCAGTCTGAACACGCTGAGTTTGATAACACCGCAGTGATGGAAGAAATCTTAAGCCTACGTCTGGAAATGGCTGCACTGTTAGGTTTCAATAATTATGCCGAGCTTTCATTGGCCAGCAAAATGGCGCCAAATGTAGCAACGGTAGATCAGTTCTTACGTGATTTGGCTGAACATTCACGTGCCCCTGCGCTCAAAGAAGTGGCGGAGCTGAAAGCCATTGCAGCTGAAGATGGCATTGAGGATTTAAAACCGTGGGACAGCACGTATTATTCGGAAAAATTGAAAGTCCAACAGTTCAATTTATCTCAAGAAGCACTCAAGCCCTACTTCCCTGCACCCAAGATTTTGCAGGGCTTATTTAGCATTGTGAATCGTCTTTATGGGATTCAAATTGTGGAGCGTGAAGCCCCCGTTTGGCACCCAGATGCACGCTATTTTGAACTAGAAGATCAAGGCGCAGTGGTCGGTGGATTCTACTTTGACCTCTATGCACGTCAGGGCAAACGTGGTGGCGCATGGATGAGTGGTTTCCGCTCTCGCACCCAAACAACGCACGGCCTACAAAAACCGATTTGCTATATGGTGTGTAACTTTACGCCACCAGTGGGAGATCAAGCAGCGCTACTGACACATGATGAAGTGATCACATTGTTCCATGAATTTGGACATGGTTTACATCATATGTTGACAGAAGTCGACAATATTGCGGTTGCGGGGACACACGGCGTGGCATGGGATGCGGTAGAGTTACCAAGCCAATTCATGGAGTTTTGGGCATGGGATACCGAAAGCTTAGACCTGCTCAGTGCACATATTGAGACCCAAGAAACCTTACCAGAAAGTCTACTGAAAGCCTTGCTGGACGCGCGTTTCTTCCAATCTGGCATGCAAAGTTTACGTCAAATTGAGTTTGCCCTGTTCGATCTCAGCATTCATAAAGCAGCCCCTGCTTTGAAAGCAGATCAGATCCAATCCACCTTAAATGACATCCGTGCACAATACGCTGTTTTAGAGACTACTCCTTATAACCGCTTCCAACATAGCTTCAGCCATATTTTCGCAGGCGGCTATGCAGCGGGTTATTATTCTTATAAATGGGCGGAAGTTTTGGCCAGTGATGCCTTCGATCGTTTCGAAAATGAAGGGATTTTTAATACTGCCACTGGAAAAGAATTTCGCCAGTTTATTCTAGCAGTTGGCGGAAAAGATACAGCGCTTGATGCATTTATCAATTTCCGTGGGCGCGAGCCAAAAATAGATGCTTTACTTCGTCATCAAGGTTGGACGAACCGCTAAAAAAGTGAGTAAACTAGGCGCCTAAATTGTTCAGAAGGTAAGTCTAATGACTATTAAACGTCGTTTCATTGCAGGTGCAAAATGTCCTAAATGTCAGGCGATGGATCGAGTTGTTATGCTTACCTCGAATGACGATGAATGGATTGAATGTATCGACTGTAGTTATTCTGAGAATCGTCCAACTCATGTAGACGAGCCTCAGATCCCCGCTATCCCTGACGAGGTTGGGGTCATTCAATTTAAACCACGTCAATCCAAAGAATAAAGGTTGAATCGAATGTCGTCCGTACAACACAACAACCCTAAATTACTCTGGGGTATTACAGCAGGTTTAGTCGCAATCATTGCGATTTTTGCACTTTATCAATGGTTGTTTGCTGCACAAGAGTCTGCAACACCGATGCACCAAGCGGAGTTGATTCAACCGACCGTGAAGGCGCTTCCAGAAGCTGAAAAAGCAGCTTCGACCGCCATGGCTGACAACACCATTAAATTGGTCGAAGAAGATATTTTAAAAGCACCTGTACCTGAAAATGCCTCACTTGCTAAAGAAGAAGTGGCGAAACTGGACGATATTCAAAGCCAGTTGAAGGAACAGGAAAAGAGCTTGCAAGCACAGCACAAAGATGCCGATGAGCTGGTAAAACTCAAAGAAGAACAGATTAAACTGTTAGAAGCCCAATTGGCTGCTCGGTAAAATACGGTTGTTATTTTTAAAGACGTTAGCTTATCGACTGATACGCTAACGTCTTTTTTTGCCCTGCTGCTTCACCCACCTTTTCAATCAGCACTAAGCTATTACATAACTCATCATCTCTTTTGAACCACCTCCACTAATAAAGTCTCTAGTCGCTATACATCACAGCCCCTAGCTCATACCAAAGATATCTTTTAGAAAGACTTTATTTGTCGATTAATTCTTTTCATTGAGCTTAAGTGCTGGCTGATTTTTAAGATGGGACACTTAGCAATATTCTTGTACTTTGTTTTGATATAAGTGACGATTTGAGTGGGTAACTCCTAGAAAGAAGCTATTTTCTTCAGAAGTATCTCCAATAACTCCAAAACATAAAAAAGCATCCAAAGATGCTTTTTTATGGTCTAACTCAAGTTCACAACTTAGTGATACCAGCCAAATAACTTAAAGAAGTATGGAACATAAGCAATGATCAGCATCGCTGGGAACAACACGATCAAAGGTAAAATCCAACGCTCATAACGATAATAGAAAGACAAATGACGCACTTCCTCATCGGCCTCATTCACCTCGGCATCACCAATGGATTGTCTTGCTAAAAGATGATTGAGTGCCACAGGTGGTGTCACATAACCCAACTCAAAACCTATCAAGGTGATCATCCAAAAATGGACAGGATGAATACCATATTGATAGGCCACAGGTGCAACCGTCGCAGAAATCAAGATCACGGCGCCAAACGGATCCATAATCATCCCAACAAAGACCATCAACCCCAAAATCAGAGTAATGACCAAGAACGTACTGCTAATATCAGTCGGGAAGAAACTCATTACCTCCGTACGTTCAAGCAATCCCCCCACACTTACCGACAGCGCCATTAAAATGACCAAAGCACCAATGTGTCCAACGGTTTCACTGGTCGAGATATGCATCGACTTCCAAAAACCGACTTGGCGTAACACGTCCATGGAACTGGATTGAACCACCCCATGATTTACCACTTGTCCATCATCTGCGGCATTACCATGTAGCCCTTCACGGTATTCTGCATGGGCAACTTGAGCCCCAGCCAATGCAGGTTCACCGCCCGAGTTATAATTTGCGCTGAGTGTCTCATCCCAATGCCCCACAGCAGGCAAAGGCGCAGGCTGATGACGTAATTTATCAAACAATACGATCATCAATAAAATCACAGGCATCATCACGGGTGCAGTAAATTCATTTAGGTCAGTGTTTAATAAGAATTTATAGAACATCCACGTGAGGACAAAAATCACGATATACGGCACAACTGCTAAGAAAGCACGCCCTGATTTCGGTGCGGCCAAACTCGGTGCCGCGATGCGGAATTTACTCTCTGCAAAGAAGAGTGAAACCACTAAAAACAGTGTTGAGGTCAGTAAGAACGTGTAAACACCATATTGATAAAGTAAGTCCGTCGTGACTTCTTTATTTAAAGATGCCACCACCACAATCAATAAGCATGGACGCAAAACTACACCCAGCGAACCTGACATTGCCGTTGCAGCCAAAGCAAACTGACGACGGCCACCTGCATTCCAGACTTCTTTATAAATAATCGCCCCTGCTGCAATCACAAAGATCCCTGATGCACCCGTATATGCGGTCGGTAAAGCCGCAGCGATTAAAATCAACCAAGTTAAAGTTTCAGGAGCCAAATTCCATGGACGCAAAATATTTAAGAACAGATCCACGACACGGGTTTGTTTCAACAACATACCCGCCCAAATAAATAGGGCTAAATTCAGGAAAATACTGGAGAATTCAACCAACTGTCCCAAGTAAATCCCTTGCCCCATGGGGTAGTCCATGAAGAAGATAAATGCCACACCTGTAATCACCGCCATGTAGGCATACAGAGGCACACTCAGGAAAGCAAAGCCTAGACGCCCGCCGGCTTTGGCCTCTTTCGGTGGGCTAAACAGCTGCCACACACTTATCAAGGTAAGTACCGAAAACAGAATCATCCACAGCCAATAAATCAGCTGGGTTTCGCCATTCATCGGTACACCCGAGTCTTTAACTGAGTTAAATTGGCTAATGCTCGAGTAAGTTAATAAACCATTACCCAGTGTCATCAGTAGGCTATAAACACGATAATCCAGCTTGGTTGCAGGACCACGCAAACCAATATGATGGATTTTTAAGGTCGCGCTAATCGCAGCTAAAACCACCATAAAAATTAATAGAATGGCGCGATTTTCTGTTCCGAATTTAAAAATACCAAAAAAAGTGGTTTCAAAATTACGATAGGCACGAATACTTGGGTGTGCCTCCATATGTTGCATGGCTTTATCATAAAACTGATACTTTTCTTCACACTGCTGCACACCTGCCAAAATGGACGCACGCACATCCGCTTCCGAAGCCGTACCAAAGAAGTCGGCGAACTCATCTGCAGCGTTGGCTTGCATTTGGGTTTTGACCAAAGCATCAACATTCGGCTGACGATTACACTCTGGCTTGGCTGGCTCTGCCCTTAAAAAAGAATACTGCATACCTGTGGCTGGATCGCCATATAAGCGCTCGCCCATACGTAGCAATTGGCCATGGATCATTTCACCTGTACCAATTAATAGCGTAAGTAACAGTAAAATCAGAATGACAAAAGTAGAAATCCACTCGGTCCATATATACTTCAGCAGATCGAGTCCTGATCTGCGCTGTCCATGATTCTGCATGTTGTTTCCTATTTTTATTACCGTTCTGTCCAGCGCAATACACCGTAGAACCAGTCGTTTTAGTCGGCTCGAGCTTGTCCTTTCTCTATGCCTTTAGATTTTTGTTTTGTTCATCTTTGCATCAAATTTATATTTTTGAATATGACAATCTGGATTTTCTTTTTAGAATTTAGGTCAATCCTCTATTCATCAAATAGATTCACCCCGATTAAATACAAAGCTGCAATCACAATTCCCCAGATCACGCCCAACAAATGTGCTTCGACCAAAACTGGACTCCCGATCAGTTCAGCCGTAGCACTCTCGCCAAAGGTGTTTTCCCAAATCAATTTGCCTAAAATGAGAAACAACACCAAACTCGCAAACATCCGTTCTTTACGATACAGCAAATGGACAATGGCTATGGCAGTGAACATCCCATGCAGCACACCAGACAGCCCTGCATAGGCTTCAATATCCGCCAAAAAATAATAAAAACTCAGACTAATCAACGGCGGTAAAATCAGCAATAAGGCCACAAAATGCCAGACACGGGCCCGTGGAAAAATAAAAGGCAAACACATGAAAGCCAGCATATTGAGTGCAAAATGAATCCATCCCACATGTACCCAATGCGCGGTCCACAAGCGCCAAATTTCAGGAAAAATATCCACTCGCCAATAAATAAATTGATCTTTAAAAATCTGTAAGCATGCCGAGATCGACACGACAAACGCAATCAAAATGATTTTTCGATTCAGAAATTGATCATGCATCACATGTCCTTATCGTGTTGCTCATTTATTTATTGTTATTTTTTCTGCGCTTCGGCTCAGTTTAAAATTAGTTAACTTTCACTAAACAACTCATCTAGCTCAGAACGGTCTTCTTTTTCATCCCAGAAATGCGCCATACCCCCATCCCCAGTTCGTGTCCCCGTGTGTTCAGTCCAATAACGATCTGAAATCCCCTGAACCATACTCGAGGCCATACTATCAATCAGTTTAAATTGTGGATTGCTCTGTTTTTCATCGCTATAAGAGGCCGCATAACTTTTCAATGCATCACGAATCTTAGCATCGTCACCACTGGCTTGAGCCGCTATAGCATACATTGCATGAGATAAACGAACCCCTTTTTGCTCTCCTATTTGCATCGATTGTTTCAAGGTCTGATATGGATCAGGTTTACCTTCACCCGCACCTGGCAATAAGGTCCAAATCACCGCACGTGTTGCATTCGGCGCACCCCAAAACTTTTCATTGTCTAGACACACCATCCCACGTTCAACAATGGCTGCAATGTCTTTAGGCACATTGACTGCACCACCTGAGTTAATATCATTGGTCATGGCTTGTAACCCACTCAACATCCCCAGCATATATACAGTTTGATCCAAATCACTGTTCATTTTTGGGCAGCCTTCACCCAATGGTTTCTTATATTTCTTTTCCCAGCGGTTTTGAAAAAGTTGATAGCCAGTATATTGACGTTGTGCTGCAGTCGCCGCCCAACGCTTTTGTTCAATTCGAGCATCCTGTGCTTCAGAAACATTGCCTGCTTTCGAAGCACGCAAATAACGTAACTCTGCCTCAAGCGCCTGATTCTCCGCACAAATACCCGATGCTGAATACAGTAAAACTGCCACACGCGTTGGATCTGCCCCCATGTCTTTGGTCGACATAATCGCAGGAGTCAAAGCATTGCCTGAGTTACACACCATCTCAGCATCTTCCATGGCTAAGATAGGCGGCACAATATGTTTTTCACTAAACCCGAGCGCAACATTGGCGCCTGTTTTAACCACTTGTGAACAACCCGAAAATAATAAACTTGTAAGCGCTACAACAGCCACACCTTGGCCTATTTTTTGGACTTGCGACATTTTCCTGTCCTCTATTTGTATAATTGTATGTGTCCATGCTGACAAACATAGCAGAAGCATTTTCCGAAGAAAAGAGTATTTACTCTAAATCAGACCACTACTCTGCCATGAAATAAAAAGCGGAAAATTGACTAAAATGACGCCTCAACTTTTTTTAGGCAAAAAAAAGTAGCATAGCGACGGTTCGGCACATGCTACTTATCAACTGTGAAGCCTAGCTAGGCTTTGTTTGGTGCAAATCGTTCCTTCAGCACAGTTCCTAATCGTCCTATAACAATCGCTAACACAATTGCTACCACTAGAAACATCCAAGTTGGGATCATCATACGATTTTCCTTGTTTGCTGTTGGTGATTTGAATGTACATTTTAAGATCAAAAAACTGCAGGAAAGTTGTCTGACAATCTTAAAAAGCACATCAGTTTCTTCAGATATGTCAGACAAAGTAAAATGCGATACGGTTATATTTATTATTTTTCAATCACTTAAATAAATAATGCGAATTAAAATTGTCCAACAATTATTGCATTTTAGTGAGTATTTTCAGGGCTTTCCATTGCGTGATGGGTAACTGATCACACCAAACCAACATCGGTTTAGCTCTAAAGTGTTGAAAATAAATCACAATATAAGCACGATGATCAACAATATGGCTGATTTGCACTCGTTGCACATTGGTTTGTTTCTGAAGTGACAAAGACCAATCACGGCCATCTAAATGCTGAAGCTGAAAATGTTGCGGCCCACGTAGAAAAAACAAATACAGCACAAAGCCTGCAACCAAAGCGATCAGCCACACTCCTAAAGGAAGTAGCTGATACAAGACCAGCATCAGAACGGCATAAATCGACAACTGAAACACATAAGCCAGTCGGCTGGGTTTAAGTTGAAAATGACGATGTTCCATTGCACTTATCCGTGTACATAATGCTTTAATTTTTGAATCAAGGTTTTCATTTCAGGGCGTGGCGGCTCAGAGACTTCCATAAACCAATCCAGCAAATCTGGATCTTCTTGTTCAACCAAGGCCGCAAACATGGCCTTTTCCGCAGGATCCGCCTGAAGATAATAATTTTTCACATAAGGGTCAAAGTACACATCAATTTCTTTTAAACCACGACGTGCACGGTAGATTACTTTACGTTCTTCCAAGCTCATTTCTTCAGTCATTACATTCCCCAAATTAATTGAAACGGCTTAGTTTAACCGATCACACCTCCCTCGCCACTAGTTAAATGTCGCAATTTTAACAACTGGCAAAACTCATCAAAAAATCAAATAGATTTGAGCATTCAGTCCATTGTCGCATGTCCTGCTTTTCACTACTATCTTAGCAAAATAACAACATCAGGATGAGCTTCCATGCAATCAGGCGCAATTCGCCCTTTAAACAATATGCTGCCGCGCAACTTATTTAATGCTGAACATGAGGCATTTCGAGAAACTGTGCGAAAGTTTTATGCCAAAGAAGTTGTTCCAAATATTGAAAAATATGAACAACAGCAGCATGTCGATCGTGAGCTATGGAATAAAGCAGGTGCCATGGGGCTACTGTGCGCCACCATGCCTGAAGCTTATGGTGGCTCAGGTGTAGACCGCTTGTACAGTATGATTTTGATTGAGGAGCAAGCCTATGCCATGGATTCCTCAACTGGATTTTCACTACACTCGGACATTGTCGCGAACTATATCAATAACTTTGGCAGTGAAGCACAAAAACACTATTGGTTAACGCGAATGGCTTCAGGTGAAACCGTCACAGCCATTGCTATGACTGAACCTGGCACAGGCTCAGACTTGCAAGCGGTACGAACGACGGCTGTTTTAGACGGTGATGACTATATTATCAATGGCTCCAAAATCTTCATTACCAATGGTTATTTGTGCGATATGGCGATTGTAGTCTGCAAAACAGGCGACAGCGAAAAAGGTTCAGCCAATCTCTCATTAATCATCGTTGAAGCTAATCGTGCAGGGTTCAGTAAAGGTAAACCCCTCAATAAAATTGGAATGAAAGGGCAAGACACCTGCGAATTATTTTTTGATCATGTTCGAGTCCCCAAAGAAAATTTACTCGGTATGGAAGGCATGGGCTTTATGATGCTGATGAAAGAACTGGCTTGGGAGCGCATGTTGGTGGCCATTATCTGCCAAGCGGGTGCAGAAGCAGCACTGGCACATACCGTTCAGTACACCAAAGAACGTAAAGCTTTTGGAAAAACGATTTCGAGCTTTCAAAATACCCGCTTCAAACTGGCGGAGTCACGTACAGAAATCGATTTTTGCCGCGCTTATCTTGACCGCTGTATGCAATTGCAACTGGAAGAGAGTCTCGGTATTGATGCCGCTGCAGCCGCCAAATATAAAATTTCCGAGATGTTTTCTAAAGTTGTCGATGAATGTCTACAACTGCATGGCGGCTATGGTTATATGCTGGAATACCCGATTGCACGAGCTTATCTAGATAATCGTGCCAATCGCATTTATGCAGGAACCAATGAAATTATGAAAGAGCTCATTTCGCGTTCTCTTTAACTCAAATAGCCCATCTTTGGATGGGCTTTTAGTTTTAACAATGTGCTTGGTGAAACTCCGCAATCAAAGCAACCACCAACTCTGGCTGCTCTTTATGTGGCATATGATGTAGACCTTCTAAAATATGCAGTTCAGCCTGTCCAGACACCCCTTCAAAAATCTGCTGAGGTTGTGCCGTACTGCCATATTCATCCAGTTCACCATGAATAACCAACGTTGGACAACACACACCATCAATCACTCTGGCCAAATTCCAATCTTGAAAAATGGGCGATAGCCATGTTTCAGTCCATGCATCAAGTACCCACTGCGCCTTTTCAGGGTGATATTTCTCCAAACGTTCCATTTGTCCCGCTTGTTGAAAGCCAACTTTCGCTTCACTTATCCCCTTTAGTGTCAGTGCTTCAACCGCATACTGTGCAGAGATTGAAATTAATCCTTGGCAACGCTCTGGATACGCCGCAGCAATCGCAACAGACATCCCCCCGCCCACGCTATGCCCTAGGATGATAAAGTTCTGTATCGAAAAATAATCCAATACAGCTTTAAAGGTTTGTTCTGCTTCAGTGATGACAAAACTATGTGCCAAGGGCTGCGTACTCGGATCGGATAAACCAAAACCTAAACGATCATAGGCATAAACCACCCGCGCGGTCGCTTGTGCCAGTTGAGCAGGAAAATCCCGCCACAAAGCCACACAACCTAATGAATCGTGCATTAAAATAATCGGAGCTAATGCATGATCTACTACATCAGTGTGCCATTTTTTGGCATGAATCATATTTGATGCAAATGGGACTTGGTAACTTTGTTCTAAGATATTCAAAATATTCCCTATTCATTATCTTTTAAGTTTTTAAAATCATCCAACACTCCAACAGTTTAAGAAAGTAAAAACAGAACCCCCTAAAGTCATTTCCTTAAAAAAAGGAGCATTACGCTCCTTTTAAATCCACTACTCAGCTTAAGAAACTAGTTTAGGTTTCTGGTTCAATGCTGCATCACGTTTAGCAAATTTCAGTACTCCATCCTCAAAAGAAGCACTTTTCAATGTCTTACGATCCGCAAGATAATTATTGCTGACTTTCCATGGTGCATGTTTACCCTGTTTTGGCATTACATTAGCAGCACGTGCAATATAACCCGAACTCAAACTGCCCATGACCGTATCATCCATGAGCTCTGTTGCATCCCCTTGCGGGATCACTTCAGCCCACTGCTTTTGATCCATATAGTTGAGTAAGCGACATATATATTCAGCGGCAATATCCACTTTCAAAGTCCATGACGCATTAATATACCCAATAATCATCGCCATATTCGGTACATCACTCACCATCACGCCCTGATACAACATATGTTTAGAGGTATCTAACGGTTTTCCATCAATCGTGGCTTGTATACCACCTAAGATTTGAATCTCTAGACCTGTGGCTGATACGACAATATCGGCCTCTAAATGTTGACCAGACTTTAATTGAAGACCTGTTTCAGTAAAGCGCTCTATCTGATCTGTTTCAACACTTGCTTGGCCTGAACGAAGAATTTTAAATAAATCACCATCTGGCACCACACATAAACGTTGATCCCAAGGATTATATTCTGGGGTGAAGTGCTTCATGTCCACTTTACCTTTGAGCTGCATCTTAATCGACTGGAGCAGCAGTCGACGGAGCAATTTCGGTTGCTTCTGCGCGAGTGCGTAAATCCCGCGCTGCATCCCAATATTACGTGCACGCGTCAGTTTGTAAGCCACATCTTCTGGTAATACTTTACGCATTTTGTCATAAACAAAATCGATCGATGGCACCGAGGCAATATAGGTTGGAGAGCGTTGTAACATGGTGACATGCGCCGCTCCACCTTTGGCCATTGCTGGCACCAGTGTGATCGCTGTCGCACCACTGCCAATAATGACGACTTTTTTACCTGTATAATCTAATTTTTCAGGCCAAAACTGTGGATTTACAAACTCGCCTTTAAATACTTCTTTATTTGGAAAATCAGGTTGGTAGCCTTGGTCGTAGTTATAATAGCCTGTACAGCCAAACACAAAATTTGCAATCCAGTTTTCTTTTTTGCCTTTTGCATTCTCAATCACCACCTGCCACTTTTTCTGAGCAGAATCATAATTGGCGCTGACTACGCGATGCTTAAAATGAATTTTTTCTTTGAGTTTCTGTTCATCAATGACTTCCGCCAAATAGCCCTTAATCGAAGAACCATCTGCCAAAACGCTGGCTTGTTGCCACGGTTTAAAATTAAAACCAAAGGTCGACATATCTGAATCAGAACGAATACCTGGGTATTTAAACAAATCCCATGTTCCACCAAAGCTGTCACGACGTTCAATAATTTCAAACGAACGTTGTGGACAATGCTTAGTTAAATGTGCCGCAAGGCCAATGCCTGAAATACCAGCACCTACAATGAGCAGATCGACGTGCTTATCCATGTTGTTTTTATCCTGTCTTATATTCTGTTATTATTAAACCATAAAACTGACAATACACAATGTCAAGTTTAAGCAGATCTTTCGTAAAATATGTCACTACAGGCCAAAATACAAAGATTGTCGAACAAAAACCCATAAAAAAAGACCAGTGAAACACTGGTCTTTTTCTAAGAACAACTGAATAGTTCTACGAAATTATTTAACTTCGCGATCTACTAGTTCAACGTAAGCCATCGGCGCAGCATCACCTGCACGGAAGCCCGCTTTAAGAACACGTAGATAACCGCCGTTACGTTCTTTGTAACGAGGGCCAAGAACGGTAAATAATTTACCAACAGTTGCTGCTGAACGAGTACGAGCAAACGCTAAGCGACGGTTTGCAACAGTATCGTTTTTAGCTAAAGTGATTAAAGGCTCAGCTACACGACGTAACTCTTTTGCTTTAGGCACAGTTGTTTTGATCAACTCGTGCTCAAACAAAGAGTTAGCCATGTTTTGAAACATCGCTTTACGATGGCTGCTTGTACGGCCTAATTTCACACCACTATTACGATGACGCATGGTGATAGTCCTACTTAATTAACGGCTACGATAGGCGAAACGATCGTCCATACGGAGACTAGCTGGTGGCCAGTTCTCTAAACGCATGCCGAGTTGTAAGCCTTTTGAAGCCAGAACATCTTTGATCTCAGTAAGCGATTTTTTACCAAGGTTAGGAGTTTTGAGTAACTCAACCTCAGTGCGCTGTACAAGATCACCAATGTAGTAAATGTTTTCTGCTTTCAAACAGTTAGCAGAACGAACAGTAAGCTCTAGATCATCTACTGGACGAAGCAAAATCGGATCAACTTCTTCACGAGGTTCTTGAGCAACAGGAGCTTGATCTTTCTGAAGGTCAACAAAAATTGCAATTTGTTGTTGCAAGATTGTTGCCGCTTTGCGGATCGCTTCTTCAGGATCAACTGTACCGTTGGTCTCAAGATCAATGACCAATTTATCAAGGTCTGTACGTTGTTCTACACGAGCGTTTTCCACTGTGTAAGACACACGTTTGATTGGGCTATAAGAAGCATCTAACTGTAAGCGACCTACAGGGCGAGTTTCGCCTTCTGGGAAACGCGAGTCAGAAGTTTCATAACCACGACCTTGAGAAACTTTCAAGCGCATTTTTAATGAGCCTGAAGCACTTAAAGTACCGATCAAATGTTCAGGGTTAACCACTTCAACATTATGAGGTAAACGAAGGTCAGCGGCAGTTACGTCGCCAGGACCTTGTTTCTCTAATGTCAAATAAGCTTCATTTTGATCGAACAGCTTAATAGACAATCCTTTTAGGTTCAGCAAGAGCTCGACGATGTCCTGCTGCAAGCCTTCCAAAGTACTGTACTCGTGCTCGACACCTTCAATCTCAACTTCAACCACAGCAGCGCCAGGTAAAGAAGAAAGAAGGATGCGACGTAAAGCATTGCCCAGAGTATGACCAAAGCCACGCTCTAAGGGTTCTAGAATAACTTTTGCCGAGGTCCCGCTAACCGCTTCGACCTTGATCGCTTGCGGAGTTAGAAACTCATTTGCAGTACGCGTCATATTGCTACCTCAAGGATTATTTAGAATACAATTCTACAATCAAGCTTTCGTTGATTTCAGCAGGTAAATCTGAACGATCTGGTGCAGCTTTAAACGTACCTTCCAACTTAGAATGGTCAATTTCCATCCAAGAAGGAATACCACGTTGTGCAGCTAATTCAACTGCGTTTTTGATACGCAATTGTTGTTTAGCACCTTCATGCACAGCAATTACATCACCAGCTTTAACTTGGATAGACGCGATGTTAACACGACGGCCATTCAAAGTGATCGAGCGGTGAGATACAAGCTGACGAGCTTCTGCACGTGTAGAACCAAAACCCATGCGATAAACGACGTTATCAAGACGGCTTTCAAGCAGTTTCAACAAGTTTTCACCAGTTGCGCCTTTCACACGAGCAGCTTCTTTATAGTAATTACTAAATTGACGCTCTAAAACACCGTACATACGACGTACTTTTTGTTTTTCACGTAATTGTAGTGAGTACTCAGATTGTTTGCCACCACGCGCTCCGCCATGTTGGCCAGGAGCTTTAGCAGCTTTTTTAGTTTTGACGTCAAATGGTTTAACGCCAGATTTTAATTGCAGGTCTGTCCCTTCGCGGCGAGAGAGTTTGCATTTTGGACCAATATAACGAGCCATGAATGTTTCTCCTTACACGCGACGTTTTTTAGGTGGACGGCAACCGTTGTGCGGGATTGGCGTCACATCGGTAATGCTGTTAATTTTATAACCCACTGCACCTAAAGCACGAACCGCAGATTCACGACCAGGACCAGGACCTTTTACAAGGACGTCCAAGTTTTTCAAACCGTAGTCTAAAGCAGCTTTACCAGCAACTTCAGCAGCTACCTGAGCAGCAAACGGAGTTGATTTACGTGATCCACGGAAGCCTTGTCCACCAGAGGTAGCCCAAGCCAGTGCATTACCTTGACGATCGGTAATAGTCACAATGGTGTTATTAAAAGAAGCGTGAATGTGTGCAACACCTTCAGAGACGGTACGAGTGACCTTCTTGCGTGTGCGAGTATCTTTAGCCATCTTTTAGCTTCCAGAAATCTTATTTCTTAATAGGTTTGCGCGGACCTTTACGGGTACGTGCGTTAGTTTTGGTGCGTTGTCCACGGACAGGCAAGCTGCGACGATGACGAAGACCGCGGTAGCAGCCTAAATCCATTAAACGTTTAATGTTCATGGAAATTTCGCGACGTAAATCACCTTCGGTCGGAACCTTAGCAACTTCTGCACGAATCGCATCAAGCTGAGCGTCATCTAATTCACGGATCTTTGTAGTCGGCGCGATACCAACAGCAGCCAAGATATTCTTAGCAGTGTGGCGACCTACACCAAAGATGTACGTTAGAGAGATAACAGCATGCTTGTTATCCGGAATGTTTACACCGGCAATACGAGCCATTCAATTTTCTCCAAAAAGGCAGTTAAGACAATCAACCGCCCCACAAAAATCTTGAGGGGCGGATAATAACCTAATTAGCCTACTGAAATCAACAGGTCTTGATCAGATTAACCTTGACGCTGCTTATGACGAGGTTCTGCGCTACAAATTACGCGAATAACCCCATTACGACGGATAACTTTACAGCTACCACAAATTTTCTTTACAGAAGCTTGTACTTTCATGATGAAACCTCAAGTGCGCTTATCCCTTAGGATGAGCAGTCGTTTTTCTCATTAACGTTTGATTATCGTACTGATGCGAGGTGAGATGTGCTTGCAGCTGAGCCATAAAGTCCATCACTACCACCACAACAATAAGCAAAGAGGTACCACCTAAAGAGAATGGAATACCAAATGAGCTTTGTAAAATCATCGGCATTAAGCAAATGATGGTGATATAAATCGCGCCAATAAATGTCAAACGGTTAAGAATATGATCTAAGTAACGAGCAGTTTGCTCACCTGGACGAATACCAGGTACATAAGCCCCGCTGCGTTTCAAGTTTTCCGATACTTCTTTCGGGCTAAATACAAGCGCTGTATAAAAGTAACAGAAAAAGATAATTAACGCACCAAAGAGCACCAAATACAACGGCTGACCAGGCGAAAGCACCAATGCCAAATCTTGCAAACTACGTTTGATAATACCCGCATTCGGATCTGCACTACCCACCCATTGACCTAAGCTCGCAGGGAACAAAAGCAATGAACTTGCGAAAATCGCAGGGATCACACCGGCCATATTAATTTTCAATGGCAAATGCGACTGTTGTGCAGTAAATACACGACGTCCTTGTTGTTTTTGAGCATAGTTTACTGGAATACGACGTTGCGCCTTCTCAATAAACACAATTGCAGCTAATACAGCCAGAGACAACACGCCAAAAATAACCAAGCCGATTAGACTGGTTTGACCATTATCTACTGATGATATTGATTGCAGAATTAAATTCGGCAAACCTGCAACAATACCGGCGAAGATGATCATGGAAATACCATTGCCCACCCCACGTTCGGTAATTTGCTCACCTAACCACATCAAGAACATTGTACCTGCAACCAAAGAGGTTACAGCTGGTACGTAGAAAGCCAGACCTGCAGTTAAGGTAATCCCTTGACTGATCAGACCAGCACACATCCCAATTGCCTGCACGAGTGCAAGGAACAATGTACCCTGTCGCGTATATTGATTAATCTTACGCTTGCCTTGTTCGCCTTCTTTCTTTAAAGCTTCCAGCGAAGGAATAACTGTAGACATTAACTGCACGATAATCGATGCAGAAATGTACGGCATAATCCCAAGAGCAAGAATGGACATACGCTCTAATGCACCACCTGAAAACATGTTAAACAAACCAAGGATCGTGCCTTGGTTTGCATTAAAAAGATTTTCAAGTGCGGCATTATTAATGCCTGGTACTGGAATATGTGCTCCTAGTCGAAAAACCAATAATGCACCGATGAGAAACATCATGCGGCGAATAATTTCACGGTATTTCACATGAAATGGCTGGCCTTTCATCATATTGACATGACCTGAAGAACTAGGAGACATAGACACTAGCGATTACTCCTCGACTTTACCGCCAGCAGCTTCAACAGCAGCTTTAGCGCCTTTAGTCACAGCAACACCTTGAACAGTGAATGCACGAGTAATTTCACCAGAAAGTACGATACGAGCACGTAACATATCTTTACGTACAACGTTTGCAGCTTTTAAAGTTTCTAGGCTAACGATGTCACCTTCCACTTTAGTAAGCTCAGATAAACGTACTTCAGCAGTTTTCAAAGCGATTTGGCTAGTGAAACCGAATTTAGGTAAACGACGATATAACGCAGTTTGACCACCTTCAAAGCCTGGACGAGTACCACCGCTCTTACGTGAATTCTGACCTTTGACACCACGGCCACCAGTCTTACCAACGCCAGAACCGATACCACGGCCTAGACGACGATTTTCACGTTTTGCACCTTCAGCAGGTGCAAGCTCATTTAAACGCAGAGTCATGGCTTATTCCTCTACACTAACCATATAGTAGACTTGGTTGATCATACCACGGTTAGAAGGCGTATCTTGCACTTCTACGGTATGACCAATACGACGCAGACCTAAACCTTGTAGGCTAAGCTTGTGATTTTTCAAGCGATGCGCAGAAGATTTAGTCTGGGTAACTTTAATCGTTTTCATGATTGATTACCCTTGAATTTGTTCTACTGTAAGACCACGTTTCGCAGCAACCTTCTCAGGAGAAGTCATATCACGCAGACCGTTAAAAGTCGCGTTTACTACGTTTGCAGCGTTAGTAGAACCATAACATTTTGTTAATACGTTACGTACGCCTACAGCTTCTAGAACTGCACGCATAGCACCACCAGCGATTACACCAGTACCTTCAGAAGCAGGCTGCATGTAAACACGGCTTGCACCGTGACGCGCGTTAATAGGGTGCTGTACAGTACCGTTAACAAGGTCAACAGTAATCATGTTGCGACGAGCAGCTTCAAGTGCTTTAGAAATAGCAGCTGGAACTTCACGTGCTTTACCACGACCAAAACCTACACGACCATTACCATCACCAACCACAGTCAATGCTGTGAAAGAGAAGATACGACCACCCTTAACAACTTTGGCTACACGATCAACGGCAACCAGCTTTTCAACAAGACCTTCGTTTTGTTCAACTTTAGCCATGATTAGAACTCCAAGCCGTTTTCACGAGCAGCATCAGCCAAGGCTTTGATACGACCATGATATTTGAAACCAGAACGGTCAAATGCAACTTTAGTAACACCAGCTGCTTTAGCGCGTTCTGCGATTAAAGCACCTACTTTAGTAGCTGCTTCAACGTTACCAGTTGTACCAGCACGTAAAGTAGCATCTAAAGTTGAAGCTTGCGCTAAAACTTTGCCACCATCTGCTGAAATAACTTGAGCGTAGATGTGACGCGGAGTGCGGTTTACACACAAACGAGTCGCACCCAACGCACGGATGTGCAAGCGTGTGCTTTTCGCACGACGCAAACGGGATTGTTTCTTTTCGTTCATAAGAACCTCGCGCCTTATTTCTTCTTAGCTTCTTTACGAAGTACAACTTCGTCAGAATAACGAACACCTTTACCTTTATAAGGCTCTGGTGGACGGTAACCACGGATATCTGCAGCAACCTGACCTAAACGTGCTTTATCAGCAGATTTAAGAACGATTTCAGTTGCTGTAGGAGTTTCAGCAGTTACACCTTCAGGAAGCGTATAGTCGATCGGGTGAGAGAAACCAAGGTTAAGGTTAACAATGTTACCTTTAACCGCAGCTTTATAACCAACACCGATAAGTTGTAACTTACGTTCGAAGCCTTCGCTCACACCTTTTACAAGGTTGTTAAGCACAGCGCGAGCAGTACCAGCTTGCATCCAAGCGTCTTTCGACTCAGCTTTTGGAGCAATCGCTAAAATACCGTCTTCCTGTTTAAGCTCGACCAGCGCATGCAGGGTGAAAGACAAAGTACCTTTGCTACCTTTCACTTCGACCTGCCGGCCGTTCTGAGTAACTGTTACACCGTTAGGTACAGTTACTGGGGCTTTAGCCACACGAGACATGAGGAATCACCTATTAAGAAACAAAAGCAATAACTTCACCACCGATACCTGCAGCACGTGCAGCGCGATCAGTCATGATGCCTTTGCTTGTAGAAACAATTGCAATACCTAAACCTTGCTTAACGCTCGGAAGTGCATCTTTACCACGATACTGACGTAGACCTGGACGGCTTACGCGTTTCACAGTTTCGATAACTGGCTTGCCTTCGAAATACTTTAAAGTCAAAGTAAGAGTTGCTTTGCCTTCAGCATCAGCAACTTCTACGTTTGAAATGTAACCTTCTTGTTGAAGAACGTTTGCAATAGCAACCTTCAACTTAGAGTTTGGCATAGAAACGGTTTGTTTCTTTGCCATTTGCGCGTTACGAACACGAGTTAACATGTCGGCAACGGTATCTTGCATACTCATCTATAGTGCTCCTTACCAGCTTGCCTTAACAACGCCCGGTACATCACCTTGCATTACTGTATCGCGTAATTTGTTACGGCTTAAACCGAACTTACGGAAGTAACCATGAGGACGACCAGTTAAACCACAACGGTTACGTAAACGTACTGGAGACGCATTACGTGGTAATGCTTGGAATTTCATCATCGCTTCGAAACGCTCTTCGTCGCTAGCATTTACGTTTGCAATAACAGCTTTTAATTCAGCACGTTTTGCAGCGTATTTAGCAACAGTAGCTTCGCGTTTCAATTCGCGATTAATCATACTTTTCTTAGCCATATCGACCTCTTATTTGAACGGGAAGCCGAATGCACGCATAAGCGCACGGCCTTCGTCATCGGTGCGAGCAGTCGTAGTGATGGTAATATCCATACCACGAATACGATCAATCTTATCAAAATCGATTTCAGGGAACATGATTTGTTCCTTAAGACCCATTGAGTAGTTGCCGCGACCGTCAAATGATTTCGCAGAGAAACCACGGAAGTCACGGATACGAGGGATCGCAATCGAGATTAGACGGTCTAAGAATTCGTACATACGTTCGCCGCGTAAAGTAACTTTACAACCAATCGGCCAACCATCACGGATTTTGAAACCAGCGATTGATTTGCGAGCTAACGTAAGAACTGGTTTTTGACCAGCGATAGCTTGCATATCAGCAAGAGCACCATCAAGGAGTTTTTTGTCAGCAGCAGCTGCGCCAACACCCATGTTGATCGTGATTTTAGTAATGCGAGGAATATCCATCACATTTTTAACGGCTAAAGTCTCTTGTAATTGAGCCTTAAGTTCGTCGTTGTAACGCGTTTTAAGTCTGGCCATTGCCTTTTCAACCTATTACTTCGCTACCGCCACTGATTCACCATTTGACTTGTAAACGCGAGTTTTCACGCCTTCAGTCACTTGGTAACCAACACGGTCAGCCTTTTGGGTTGTAGCATTAAAAATTGCCACGTTAGAGATATGAAGCGAAGCTTCTTGTGTAACTACAGCGCCTTCAGCACCTGTTGCACGGTTCGGCTTTTGATGCTTCTTAACCAAGTTAAGGCCTTCAACCATAACACGGTCATTTGAAACAGACAGAACAGTACCCTGTTTGCCTTTTTCTTTACCTGCGATCACAATAACTTGATCGCCTTTTTTAATCTTAGCCATGATTGCCTCTTATAGAACTTCAGGAGCCAGTGAAATAATTTTCATGAACTGTTCAGTACGAAGTTCACGAGTCACTGGTCCGAAAATACGAGTTGCAATCGGCGCTTTGTTGTTGTTCAAAATAACAGCAGCGTTATCGTCGAAACGAATCACTGAACCGTCTGGACGACGGATACCGAATTTTGTACGAACTACAACAGCATTCATCACGTCACCTTTTTTAACACGTGCGCGTGGAATAGCTTCTTTTACAGTAACTTTAATAATGTCGCCAACAGAAGCATAACGACGGTGTGAACCACCAAGTACTTTAATACATTGTACGCGGCGAGCACCACTATTGTCTGCTACGTCTAGCATACTTTCGGTTTGAATCATTGCCCTACTCCAAAACCGAGCATCACCGGTCACAATTTCGAAAGGCTCAAAGAGTACTCGAAATTAACCGATGATGCAACAGATACGTCTAATTACTCAGCAGCAGCTTCAACAACTTCAACTAGAGTCCAAGACTTAGTTTTAGAAATTGGGCGGCTTTCTTTGATAGTCACAACGTCGCCAGTTTTAGCTGTGTTGTTCTCATCGTGAGCATGTAATTTAGTTGAACGGCGGATTGATTTGCCATACAACGGGTGTTGAACGCGGCGTTCGATAAGTACAACAATAGACTTGTCCATTTTGTCGCTTACTACTTTGCCGGTTAACGTGCGAACTGTTTGTTCACTCATTGTCCGTTCCCCTGTTTTTCGGTAAGGAGTGTCTTAATACGAGCAATTGTCTTACGAGTAAGTGCAACTTCGTGCGATTTACCCAATTGACCAGTTGCTTTTGCCATACGAAGACGGAATTGGTTAAGCTGTTGCTCATCAAGCAAAGCTGTCAACTCTTCTACCGACTTTTCACGTAGATCTTTAGTTTTCATTACATTACCGTCCGAGTCACGATAGTGGTTTTAAACGGAAGTTTAGCAGCTGCAAGCGTAAACGCTTCGCGAGCCAATTCTTCGTTAACACCATCAATTTCGTACAAGACTTTACCTGGTTTGATTTGACAAACCCAGTATTCCACAGAACCTTTACCTTTACCCATACGCACTTCAAGAGGCTTAGAAGTAATTGGCTTGTCTGGGAAAACACGGATAAAGATCTTACCACCACGTTT
Organism: Acinetobacter sp. MF4642; assembly: GCF_002018925.1. NCBI lineage: Bacteria > Pseudomonadati > Pseudomonadota > Gammaproteobacteria > Moraxellales > Moraxellaceae > Acinetobacter > Acinetobacter sp. MF4642. The sequence goes on along the minus strand of NZ_MVON01000017.1, from coordinate 19,092 downwards.
AATACGACGGCTGATTGTACGACGCGCTGCTTCAATTTGACGAGCAGTCATTTGACCACGCTCAACAGATTTAAGTGCGATTGTACCAAAAGATACCGAGCTACCGCGGTGAGCTAGACCAGTGTTACGGCCTTTCTGCACTTTACGGAATTTAGTACGTTTAGGTTGTAACATGGATTATTCTCCTTTTTCAGCAGAACGATCATTGCGACGACCACGACGCTCTTGACCTTCACCACGACCACGACCGCGTTTAGCTGGACGTTCTTCAGCTGGAGCTGGGTTCATGACTTGTTTCATGCCACCCAAGATCTCACCACGGAAGATCCAAACTTTAACACCAATCGTACCGTAAGTCGTTTCAGCACGCATAGTTGAATAATCGATGTCTGCACGAAGTGTATGCAAAGGTACGCGACCTTCACGATACCACTCAGTACGAGCAATCTCAGCACCACCTAAACGGCCTGATACTTCAACTTTAATACCTTTAGCACCAGCACGCATTGTGTTTTGAACCGCACGCTTCATAGCACGACGGAACATTACACGCTTTTCCAATTGAGAAGCGATAGCTTCAGCAACTAAACGAGCGTCTAAGTCTGGGCGATCGATTTCATTGATACTTACTTGCGCTGGAATACCCATAATTTGAGTAAGTTCACGCTGTAGTTTCTCAATGTCTTCGCCTTTTTTACCGATAACGATACCAGGACGTGCAGTGCTAATAGTTACTTTAGCAGCGCCCGTAGGACGTTCGATAAGAATATTGCTGATCATTGCATTCTTAAGTTTTTTAGTTAAAAACTCACGAACTTGAAGATCTTTAAGCAAGTATTCAGCGTATTGTTTCGGACTCGCATACCAGTTGGCGTTATGACGTTTTACAACACCAAGGCGGATACCGATTGGATGAACCTTCTGACCCATATCAAACCCCTACCTTAACGGTAATGTGACAAGTACGCTTAGTAATACGATCTGCACGGCCTTTAGCACGCGGCATAATACGTTTAAGGCTAGTGCCTTCGTCAACGTAAATCGTAGTAACCTTAAGGTCGTCTACATCTAAACTGTTATTGTGTTCAGCGTTTGCAATTGCAGATTCCAATGCTTTTTTAACCAAAACCGCAGCTTTTTTGTTGCTGAAGTTGAGAATATTAAGCGCGTGAGCAACAGATTTGCCACGGATTAGGTCTGCAACCAAACGAGTTTTTTGTGCCGAGATAGCGGCACCGCGTAATTTAGCAGTAACTTCCATCATAGCACCTTAACGTTTAGATTTCTTGTCAACACCGTGACCACGATAGGTACGAGTTGGCGCGAATTCACCAAGTTTGTGACCAACCATATGTTCAGATACGATCACTGGAACATGGTTACGGCCATTATGTACAGAAATTGTTAAACCAACAAAATCTGGGAGGATCATCGAACGACGCGACCAAGTTTTGATCGGCTTACGGTTATTAGCCGCGATAGCCGCTTCAACCTTAGCGAACAAGTGCGCATCGACGAATGGGCCTTTTTTCAGAGAACGAGGCATTGTCAGATTCCTTTACTTGTTACTTAACGCGACGGTCGCGAATAATCATCTTAGTCGTACGCTTATTGGTACGTGTCTTGTACCCTTTAGCTTTTTGACCCCATGGGCTTACAGGTTGAATACCTTTGCTACGACCTTCACCACCACCGTGCGGGTGATCTACTGGGTTCATCGCCATACCACGAACGGTAGGACGAACGCCACGCCAGCGTGCTGCACCTGCTTTACCAAGTGAACGAAGGTTGCTTTCTTGGTTAGAAACTTCACCAAGAACTGCACGGCACTCAACGTGAATTTTACGCATTTCACCAGAACGTAAACGAACGATAGCGTAAGAACCGTCACGACCCAACAACTGAACTGAAGTACCAGCAGAACGAGCTAATTGCGCGCCCTTACCGATTTTAAGTTCGATGTTGTGAAGAGTAGAACCGATAGGCATGTTGCGAAGCGGTAAACAGTTACCTGGACGAATTGGAGCATCGTTACCAGATTGAACTTTATCGCCAGCGCGAAGGCCTTTAGGCGCGATGATGTAGCGACGCTCACCATCAGCATACAATACTAATGCAATGTGTGCTGTACGGTTAGGATCGTATTCAATACGCTCTACAGTTGCAGGAATACCATCTTTGTTACGCTTAAAGTCAACTAGACGGTAGTGCTGCTTGTGACCGCCACCAACGTGACGAGTCGTGATGTGACCGTTGTTATTACGACCACCAGTACGTTTTTTAGCTTCAACCAACGGAGCATAAGGCGCACCTTTGTGAAGATGGTCGTGAACGACTTTCTCTACAAAGCGACGTCCAGGAGACGTTGGCTTACATTTTTGAATTGGCATAATTCTCGTCCTTATTCCGCTGCGCTTTCAGCGGTATCGCCCAAGTCAGCCATTTCAACATCTTGGCCAGCTTTCAGGGTGACGTATGCTTTTTTAACATCAGAACGACGTCCTAATGTTTTACCAAAGCGTTTAGTCTTACCTTTAGTGATCGTTGTGTTAACTTTAACAACTTGAACACCAAACAATTGCTCAACAGCTTTTTTAATTTCAAGTTTGTTTGCATCAAGTGCAACTTTGAAAACTTGAACACCAGCAGTTTCGCCTAAAACTTGTGCTTTTTCTGAGAATACAGGTCCTTGTAGGACTTGATAGATACGTTCGTTGTTCATCCGAGTTCTACCTCAATTTTCTTAGCAGCAGCTACAGACATAACAACTTTATCGAACGCAATCAAGCTAACAGGATCGATAGCAGCAGCATCAACCACATCAACGTGTGGAATGTTGCGCGCTGCAAGGTATAGATTCTCATCTACAGATTCTGTAACGATCAATGCACGAGTAGCATTCAAGTCGTTAAGTTTTGCAAGCAACTCTTTAGTTTTTGGAGCAGCAACAGCAAACTCTTCAACCAATACAAGACGATCTTGGCGAACAAGTTCAGCTAAGATACATTGCATTGCACCGCGATACATTTTGCGGTTAACTTTTTGAGACCAATCTTGTGGGCGAGCAGCAAAAGTTTTACCACCACCTACCCAGATTGGGCTACGAATAGAACCAGCACGAGCGCGACCAGTACCTTTTTGACGGAATGGCTTTTTGCCACCGCCAGAAACGTCTGCACGTGATTTCTGAGCTTTTGAACCTTGACGGCCACCAGCTAAATAAGCTGTAACAACCTGGTGTACAAGAGCTTCATTGAATTCACGACCGAACGCAACTTCTGATAATTCAACAGCAGAGCCGGAAACAGTATTTAAATTCACGTTATTTCCCCTCAGGCCTTGATCGTAGGACGAACAGTTACGTCACCACCAGTAGCGCCAGGAATTGCACCTTTCACTACTAAAACTGAACGTTCTGCGTCGATAGATACAATTTCTAGACCCTGTACAGTTACGCGTTCAGCACCTAAATGGCCAGCCATTTTTTTGCCTTTGAATACGCGACCAGGAGTCTGGTTTTGACCTGTAGAACCCAGAACACGGTGAGAAAGTGAGTTACCGTGAGTCGCATCTTGCGTACGGAAGTTCCAACGCTTAACACCACCTTGGAAACCTTTACCTTTCGACTGACCAGTTACGTCAACAACTTGACCAACTGTGAACATGTCTACACCGATAGTTCCACCAACTTCACGACCTTCAAGATCAGCTTCTGTTGCACGGAATTCTTGAACTAGACGACCAGCAGCAACACCCGCTTTCGCGAAGTGACCTTTCTGAGCGTTAGTTACGCGAGATTCGCGACGTTCACCAGTAGTGATTTGAATCGCTTGATAACCATCAGTTTCAAGCGTTTTGATTTGAGTGATGCGGTTAGGATCAACCTCAATCACTGTAACAGGCACAGAAACACCAGCATCTGTAAAGATACGTGTCATACCGCACTTGCGACCGACTAAACCAATAGCCATGTGCATAAACCTCTAAAAAAGCGGCCTAATTAACTTAGAGCGTTAATTAACCCGAAAGCCTTAACCCAATGCGATCTGAACATCAACACCAGCTGCAAGATCTAACTTCATCAATGCATCTACAGTTTTGTCTGTAGGTTGAACGATGTCGATCAAACGTTTATAAGTGCGGATCTCGTATTGGTCACGCGCATCTTTGTTAACGTGTGGTGATGTTAAAACGTTAAAACGTTCAATGCGTGTAGGCATTGGAATTGGACCACAAACTTGTGCGCCAGTACGTTTTGCTGTTTCTACGATTTCTTGAGCTGATTGATCAATTAAACGGTGATCAAAAGACTTCAAACGGATACGAATTCTCTGGTTAGACATACCAGTAAACTCCAAGCCAAATATATAAAGAATCACTCCTGACGCATCTCACCCCACTAAAAGGTAAGTGTCAAGAGCAGTGAAATATCACTAAGGTCATGATCGATGCCACGACTGTCACGATGTTAACTACTTTATTCGCAGTTAACCCCCTTTCATTAAAGGGTCGCTCATTATAGCCATTGTTTAATGCATAAGCAAATCCATTTTTGATTTTTTACAATATATTCAATTTGTTTGGATTATCAGTAGCTTAAAAAAGCATCAATAGACTGTTTGCCGCAACACATAATCAATTGCACTGTTAAGAATTTGATTTCCCTCAATAAAATTTAATTTCGGCGATTTTTTCAATTCAGTCTCAGTTGCCACGTATTGCCCCGAAAACTTATTCAGCTCGTCATCATTTTCCAAAAAAAGTGCTAAGGTTTCTGGCACGATCTCTGGGTGAAATTGAAAACCCAATACATTCTTTCCAATTTGGTACATTTGATTGCGACAGACTGTATTTTCAGCCAAATGTACAGCACCTTTTGGAATTTCAAAGGTCTCGCTATGCCATTGCATCACATTAAACTGTTCAGGCAACTCAAAGCATTCTGTTGGGACGTGCTGGATTTTACGTACTGTTGCCCAACCCAACTCCTGTTGTTCATTGCGACTGACCGCGGCACCGAGCGCATTGGCAATCAGTTGCCCACCCAAGCATAAACCAATCGCAGGTTTTCCTGCGGCCAAGTAACGCCTTAACCAACGCTTCTCAATCTTCAACCATGGAAAATTCGCTTCATCATTCACACTCATGGTGCCCCCCATAATGATGAGTAAGTCAACATCCTCAACACTCGGTAAAGCTTCTATCTCTAAGGCTTGATCTATAGGTAAAGCAAAAAACTCTGTTGCACTGATCACTGCACCTTGTTGTTTTAAATACGTATAGCAACTGCCGAACCCTTCACCAGCAATATGCTGAAAATAATGTACTTTTAAATGCGACGTCATGCGCTTATGCCTTCTTTTTACTATCCTTATCGATGATTTAGCAAAATTGAAGCCAACTTTTTATTTTGCTTACCTTTATTCACATTTGTTCAATTTTCTCGCCTATTTAGAAACTTTCTCTTAAGCTAAAAACAATTTATCGCTTTATGATGAGTCGATTCGTGAAAAAAAACCCGCAAACCGCATTGGTTCATGCACCAAGACAAGCGCCTCAGTACATTTCAACGGTCCAACCTCCCCTGTATCGTGCATCGACGATTATTTTTAAAGATACAGATGCACTGTTTAATCGCCATTGGACCGATGACTATGACTATAGTTATGGCACCCACGGCACCCCCAGCACATTTACATTGGGCGATAACATTGCACAAATTGAAGGTGGAAAGTACTGCCTACTCGCACCAAGTGGATTGTCTGCAATTAATTTGGTGAATTCATGCTTTCTAAGTCATGGTGATGAAGTTTGGGTGGCAGATAATATTTACGGGCCAAACATGGAGCATCTTCGTAATCTAGAAAAACGCTATGGCATTGATATTCGTGTTTATAACCCTATTGATGTGTCCTCTTTCCAACCGACGGAAAAAGCAAAACTGATTTGGCTAGAAGCCGCAGGCTCAGTCACACTGGAGTTTCCAGATTTGGTCGGACTGGTGAAAAAGGCACAAGCACATCATGTGCTCACTGCTTTAGACAACACGTGGGGCGCAGGCCTTGCCTTTAATGCTTTTGATTTTAGTGATGAGCACTTAAGTGTAGATGTGACAGTACATGCTTTAACCAAGTACCCAAGTGGCGGCGGAGACATTTTAATGGGCTCAGTCGTGACACGCGAACGAGCTTTACATCATCAACTCTTTCGTACGCATGCCATTCAAGGCATTAGCGTCTCTGGGGATGATGTTGCTCAAGTCCAACGCAGTCTGGCATCAATGCGCGTTCGGTATGCCGCACAGTCTGAAAGTGCGCTACAGCTACTGGCATGGCTAAAACAACAACCCGAATTTGTGCAGGTATTACACCCTGCTGACTCGAGTGCTGCAGGTCATTCATATTGGAAAGACATTTGTGTCGATCAACACAGTGCAGGTTTGGTCAGTGTCATTTTCAAGCCCGAATTTGATCTACAGGATATTCGTCAGTTTTGTGATGCTCTGTCAGTCTTCAAACTCGGCTTTAGTTGGGGTGGTCCTGTAAGTTTGGTGATGCTGTATGACCTCAAAGACATGCGTGCACTTGAGCATACACATTTACAACAAGGTTTATTGGTTCGCTTTTGTATAGGACTAGAACATCCTGCCGATTTAATTCAAGATATAGAAAACGCACTAAAACAACTGAATAACCATCACAAAAAAATTGAATAGGAAGAAGTATGAGCACCCCGATCATCATTGCTAAGAAAACCACGAATACCCAACAAGATGTTGTTCTACACTCGAAGTTTGCCAACCGTCATGGCTTAATTGCAGGGGCAACAGGGACAGGTAAAACTGTAACCCTGAAGGTGTTGGCTGAAAGTTTTTCCAGACTCGGAGTGCCCGTATTTTTAGCCGATGCCAAAGGTGATGTCTCCAGCTTAGCGCAAGCAGGTGCATCCAATCCCAAATTTGATGAACGCATTAAAAGTTTAGGCATCGAAAGCATTCCCTTTGCTGCATCCCCCGTGGTGTTTTGGGATTTATTTGCTGAACAAGGTCATCCTATTCGTACCACGATTACCGAAATTGGCCCACTGTTGCTGGCACGTATGCTGAATTTGAATGACACCCAAGAAGGGGTACTTTCTGCGGTATTTCGTATTGCAGATGATCAAGGCATGTTACTGATCGACTTTAAAGACTTAAAAGCCATGATTGGTTATGTCAGTGAACATGCCGCAGAGTTTAAAGCCGAATATGGCAACCTATCTCCTGCCAGCCTTGGCGCGATTCAACGGAATTTATTAGCACTGGCCGATCAAGGCGGTGATCAATTCTTCGGGGAGCCCAGTTTAAATATTCTCGACTTTATTCAGACCGACAGTAATGGTCATGGCTATATCAATATCTTAGCCGCAGACAAGCTCATGAATACCCCAAAGCTCTATGCCACTTTTCTGCTCTGGATGCTCTCTGAACTCTTTGAACAGCTACCTGAGGTTGGCGATATGGATAAGCCCAAGCTGGTGTTCTTCTTTGATGAAGCGCATTTGCTATTTGACAATGCCAGTGCAGCGCTGCAAGAAAAAATTGAACAAGTGGTGCGCCTGATCCGCTCCAAGGGGGTGGGTATTTACTTTGTCACGCAAAATCCACTGGATTTGCCTGAAAGCGTATTAGGGCAGCTCGGCAATCGCGTACAACATGCCTTACGTGCCTTTACCCCGAAAGATCAAAAAGCAGTTAAAACAGCTGCAGACACCTTCCGTGCCAATCCTGAATTTAAAGTTGAGCAAGCCATCACCGAGCTAGCTGTGGGTGAAGCTTTGATTAGTTGCCTAGATGAACAAGGCACGCCGCAAGTCGTAGAGCGTGCATGGGTGATGCCACCCTACTCGTCTTTCAGTCCCATTAGCCCAGAGCAACGTCAAGCCTTGATTTCACAAAGTATCGTGGCAGGCATTTATGAAAAACGCCTAGACCGTGAAAGTGCTTTTGAACTTCTACAAAATAAAGTGGTTGAACGCCAACAACAAGCGGTACAGATAGAGCAAGAGAAACAACAAACCAAAGAACAAGAGGCGCTAGCGAAACAGAAGGCCAAAGAAGCTGAAACACTAGCGAAGCAACAAGCACGTGAGCAAGAGCGGATTGCGAAAGAACAGCAAAAAGAAGCTGAACGTGAAGCAAAACAGCGTGAGAAGCTAATTCAAGACACAGTAGGAACTTTTGCCAAAAGCGCCGCACGTAGTCTCGGGGGCAGTACGGGACAAAAAATCGTCCGTGGTTTACTCGGCTCATTGTTTGGTCGTAAGTGATCTACTTTTTAAATCTAAAAATCAAAATTTATGGGATATTCATATATCCCATATAAAAGTTAAGCTTTTACCAAAAGATTTATTTACATTACATCTTTAAAGGTATATTTTAAATACATCTTATAAATGATAGCCAAGAGAGATCAAACATGACTCCGCAGCAAATTGAACTTGTAAAAGCAACTGTTCCTGTCCTTCGTGAAAATGGTGTTGCACTCACAGGTTATTTTTATAACCGCATGTTAGGCAACAATCCTAATTTAAAAGAAACCTTTAATATGGGGCATCAACGCAGTGGTGCTCAAGCCCAAGCTTTGGCGGGTGCTGTGTTGGCCTATGCAGAAAACATTGAAGATCCTTCAGTATTACTCCCTGTGGTTGAGCTGATTGCCCACAAACATGTCAGCTTGAATATTCAAGCACCCGACTACAATATTGTTGGGGAAAACCTCCTCCATTCGATTAGTGAAGTTTTAAGTATTTCAATGGAGGATCCATTGATTGATGCTTGGGCTGCGGCGTATGGTCAATTGGCTGATTTATTCATTAGCACTGAAAAAGCGATTTATGAGCAACATCAACAAACCAAAGGGAGCTGGTTAGGCTGGCGCAACTTTAAAATTGCGAAAAAAGTGGTTGAAAGCGATGAAATCACTTCTTTCTATCTTGCCCCTGTGGACGGTGGTGATTTACCAAAATATGAAGCAGGTCAGTATATTTCAGTACGTGTATTTGTTGAGGAACTTGGTCTAAAACAACCTCGCCAATACACCCTTTCAACTAGCCCTCAAGCTGACTATTTACGTATCTCGGTCAAACGCGAAGATGAAAAAGGCGATTTGGCAGGAGGCTGGGTGTCAAATACCCTGCATGGTTTAGCCGAAGGTGCTGAAATTGAAGTGTCTGCACCAACAGGTAACTTCTACCTGATTGACCCAAACAAACGCAATGTCTTTATTAGTGGTGGTGTAGGCCTCACGCCAATGGTAGCGATGCTAAATCAGTTGGTGACTTTAGATATGCCAGAACCTGTGACTTTTGTGCACGCCTGCCGTAGCAAACAAGTGCATGCCATGAAACAACATATTCATGACTTAAAAGCCAAATACCCGCGCTTAAGCACCTTTACTGCATATGAGTTCCCACATCAAAGCGATGTTTTAGGTCAAGATTATGATGCGAAGGGTCGCCTTGATTTGAGTACCATTGATAGCGCGATTTTACCTGTTCAAGCAGACTACTACTTATGCGGCCCAATGCCATTTATGGCTGAACAACAAAAAGCCCTAATTGCCCGTGGTGTTCCTGCCGAAAATATTCACAGTGAAGCTTTTGGCACAGGTGGTGTTCATCACTAATCCATGCCATCGGCATAAAATAGAGAGGGTTAGTCAGGTTATGCTAGACTAGCCCTTTGTTTTTTTGCTTATCAACGATCATTACCCTCATGCAGCTCAATAAATTTACCGATTATGCTTTGCGAATTCTGATGTATGTTTCGCAGCCGAAAGCGCTGCCGCATACCATTGCAGAACTGGCGCAAGCACTACAAGTGTCTGAAAACCACTTGATGAAAATCGTACACTTTATGGCGAAACAGCAGTGGATTATTACCGCACGCGGTCGTGGCGGTGGGATTCGACTCAATCCAGAAACCCTACATTTAAGACTGGGCGAGATTGTGCGGGTCTTACAAGCAGATCAGAACATTGTGGAATGCAACACCCCACCTTGCGTACTTCGTTCAAATTGCGGACTGAAAGGGATCTTAGATCAAGCGTTGGATCAGTTCTATCACAGCTTAGACCAATATACCTTAGCAGATGTACTGGGCACTGAAGCTCAGAATAAATTCACGACCCACTCGCCGATTAACCTGATCAATCTCGTCGATTAAGGTCTTTTATAGACAAGATTACGGACTTTACGCTGCAAAGGTCGATTGCCTGCTCGACTTCCATTATAATGGCTGATTGTAGATCATAAATTGAAGTTGAGTTATGCACCACAGCCGAGGAAAATCCAAAAACAGTAAAATTGCTGCTGCCCCAAAGCAAAAAATTAGCTATGAAAAAAAGGTAGATTCTGCAGTTACTGAATATGCTGTGCGCGCTCTCAACTGGCTGCGTAAAGCAGAGTTTTTAATGAGTGCCCCGAAGCTCAACCTGTGTGTAGAAGATACAGGCTATGAAATTGCTTTTGCGGGTCGTTCAAATGCAGGTAAGTCTAGTGCTATCAATGCCTTAACCAACCAAAAGCAATTGGCTCGTGCCTCGAAAAGACCGGGTCGTACGCAGATGATTAACTTTTTCAGTCTGGGTAATCCTGACCAACGTCTCGTCGACTTACCCGGTTATGGTTATGCAGCCGTGCCTGAAGCGATGAAAATCGTGTGGCAAAAAGAGTTAGAAAATTACCTGATTCAGCGTAAAAGCTTACAAGGCTTAGTATTGTTGATGGATATTCGTCATCCACTACAGCACTTTGACGTGATGATGTTGGAATGGGCGTATTCACGTAAATTGTTTGTGCATGTACTGCTAACAAAGTCTGATAAACTCAACCGTGGCCCTGCCTCTAAAGCATTACAAGAAGTTAAAGCCCAATTGAAAAAAATGAAACTGGATTTCTCAATTCAATTGTTCTCTTCTCTCAATAAACAAGGCCTAGAAGAACTGGCAAGTGTGATGGGCGGACGACTGAATTTTACTTTAGACCAAGCTCAACACTTTGACTTAAGCAGTATTCCAGATGCGACAGCCGATGAGCTAGATGCAGACGAATTCGATGAAGATCCTGAACCCGCTATGGATCTTGATGCTGAAGATGATGTGGAAACAAAACCACAGTCTGAGGCTTAAGTTTTAAACGCCAACCTATAAAAGCATCATCTATTGCTGTATCTGTGTCCCCTATTGCTAATCGCAATCGGGGACTTTTTTTATACTGACTTTATTCAGCTCGTGAAAAAGTTCAACACATATAAAAATAGGTCAGCATATGAAATTATGGTCTCGATTGAAAAAAACAAAATTCGTTCTTCTATAACCTACACAATTAAGCCTCGCAAAGTTAAATTTGAGTGGCAAGACAGTCCGATTGATTGGATTCCCAACCAACCTTTTGCCAGCTATTTCATCAATGAAATTAATATGATTCTGCCCGCAGGTGAGTTCTGGTTTTGCCGCCTCTATAACAAAGTCTTACCGCAAATTAGCGATGAAAAACTGAAGCAGGATGTACAAGTCTTTATTCGCCAAGAAGCCATGCATGCGCAGGCACACAACTCAGCCAATAAAGAGTATCTCAGCCAAAGAAAGATTGATGTCTCCCGTAATCTAGAGTTGATGGATTTCTTATTTGGAAAATTACTGGCTGATAAACCACTAGATCTCACTGTACCTAAAGCACTTGAGCACCAGTGGGATCTGTTTCGACTCGGTATTATTGCCACGGTGGAACACATGACCTGTGTCCTTGGAAAATATGTACTGGACAACACCGAATGGGAAAAAATGGGCGCTGACCCTGCGATGTTAGACTTGATCAAATGGCACGGCGCAGAAGAAATTGAACACCGTACCGTCGCATTTGATTTATACCGACATTTAGGCGGGGGTTATATTGCGCGCTATTATTTGAGTCTGGTGGTGATTGCTGCCGTTCTGGGCTTATGGGTCGATGGTGCGGCCCATATTATGAAACAAGATGACCGCTTTAAGTCGATTCAACCCAGTCTGTTTAAACCTTGGATTTGGCGTGAGTGGCTGTCTATTTCTAAACGGAATCATCAAGTTTTACCAAGTCCGTTATGGCTCATCTCACAGCAATTTGGCTATTTAGTGCCGTGGTATGACCCTGTACACGAAGCCAAAACAGAAGATGCGATTGCCTACTTAGACCAATCCCCAGCGGCTAAACGTGCCATGCTCAAAGTCGCTTAAATCCTAAAATAAAAAAAGCAGCTTAATAGCTGCTTTTTTATTTTAGAGCAAAACTTAAGACGGATTCGATAAATTGGGCAAAGGTGCATCCAGATCCTGGGTATGTCGATCCACCACCACACTAATCATCATGTCACCTTGTACATTCACCACAGTACGCACGGTATCCAGTAAGCGATCAATCGGTAATAAAATCGCAATCGCTTCAGCAGGAAGCCCGACAGACTGCAATACCATAATCATAGTGACCATGCCTGCACTCGGAATCCCTGGAGCACCTAAAGAAGCAATCATCGCCGTCAGACACACCACCAGCTGCTGACTCAAGGTCAAATCGAGTCCCATCAAGTTGGCAATAAACAAAGCCGCCGCTGCCTCATACAGCGCAGTACCATCCATATTGAGCTGCGTCCCCAACGGAATCACAAAGCCTGCCGTTTGCGGACGTACACCAAGATTTTCTTGCGCACACTTGAGGGATAAAGGCATAGTTGCCGAGCTTGAACTGGTGGCAAAAGCCGTAATCAACGCCACACGCGTGCCTTTAAAAAAGGTCATCGGGTTCATCTTGCCAAAAATCCACAGTAATAGCGGCAAAACCACCAGACCATGAAAAATGGTAGTGCCCGTTACCACAGCCGCAAACTCTGCCAAACGACTCAATACAGAAATGTCTTCAGTGGCAATCAACTTAGCAAGTAAGGCAAAAATTCCTAGCGGGGCTAGCTTCATCACCCAACCAATCATCAACATCATGATGTCAAAGAACTGTTGACTCAGCTTACGCACGGTACGGAATTTTTCGCCGCCCTTGACGAGCGCCACTCCAATGAACAGAGCAAAAACCACTACCGCTAAAACATTGCCTTCGGCAAAAGCTTTGAATGGGTTAATCAGCGTATTTTGAATAAAGTTGGTAAAAAACGAAGATGGAGTGAGCGTATCTGGAGTTTGATGAGAGGCCATGGCGTCTTGGAACATGGCAATATCGACACCTTTACCGACTTCAAATAAATGCGCGCAGCTTAAACCCAATATCAGCGCCAAAGTCGTGGTGGTAACACAGCATGCCAGCGTAATTTTCCAAACACGGGAGAGCTGGCCGCCCGCTTGTAAGTTAGATACTCCCACCACAATTGAGCTAAAAATAAGGGGAATCAAGAGCATTTTTAATAGACCAATAAAAATACTACTGACCACCCCGATTCCATACAAACTCATCTCTAAAAAAGCGCTACCCGGGAAAAGATTTAGAATAAATCCGAAGATGACCCCGAAGATCGCGGCAATTAGAATTTGCGTGTTTAAGCTCATAGCTTCATGCTTTTCAAAGATTTCTTTGGGAAACTATGCCATGTGAACGGACTACAATCGAGCATTTTTTTGTCACAAGTACTGCACATTTCCCCATATACCTCTCCCCAAAAGATGAGACCATTACAATTCAAGCTCAACTTCTAGCTCTGCCCTGACCACCTTTCAGTCATAAAGTCGGTCATAAAAAAAGCTGAGTCATATCACTCAGCTTTTTCTGTACTCAGACTTTATTGGGCTTCGATTTCGCGGAGCCGAATCAAACCTTCTTGAGTGGTACTACACACCAACTCACCGTTTTGCCACATTCGTCCAAAATTCAAACCGCGTGAACTGGCACTGACTGTCGCATCCATGTCATACAGCATCCAGTCATCCACGCGAAAGGGTTTATGGAAATACATAGCATGATCGATACTCGCACACTGCAAACTTGGGGAAAGATAACTTAAACCATGCGGGCGCAGTGCCGTGGTCATTAAAGTGAAATCTGAATAGAATGCCGCAATCGCCTGATGCAACGAAATTTCATCCACTTCTGCTGCAATGCGGTCATGGGTGCGAATATAGTGCGCATACACAGGTGCTTCAGGCTGCGGTTGATACGGGTTTTGTGGATTGATAGGACGAATTTCCACATGACGATCGCGCATGAAACTTGCACGCACATTTTCAGGCACAAATTCCACCATCATTTTTTTCAGTTCAGCCTCAGACTTTAAAGACTCTGGTGCTGGATACTCAGGCTCACCGATTTGATAATTCAGGCCTTCTTCATTGTCAGCAAAAGACACCATGCACATAAAGATGGTTTTACCATGCTGAATAGCGCGCACTTGGCGGCTGACAAAACTACGACCATCACGAATTCGATCAACTTCATAGATAATCGGTGCGTTCACATCACCACCAAATAAAAAGTATGCATGTAAAGAATGAGCTGGACGATCCGTCGTATATGACGCCGCACGTAGGGCCTGACCTAAGACTTGTCCGCCAAAAACACGCTTCCCAACCAAATTACGGCTTTGTCCACGAAAGATATTTTCCTCAATTTTTTCGAGGCTCAGTAATTCAACCAACTCTTGGGTTAAGGCATTCATAAGCAACCTACTTAATGGTGAGAGACCAGATTTTTCTGTAAAGTGATGAGGTATGATATCGATATTAAAATCTATTTTGCCATAAATTCAGACTAAAACCCTATAAATTGCTTGACTGAGTTGTCATAAGTTTTCTTCGTTATTTCCGACTAAAAATACGATTTTTAACGATAAAATTCACCATATAAAACAAATTTGTCAGGAAATGACATACGGTTTATGTTTACAATTACGCAAAATAAATACCCCTTCAGACAAACTGCGGGATTGGTCATTTAAGCAGGAGTGTATATGTCCAAAAGTGGCTTTGGTCAAATGTATAGAAAGCTTTCAAGTAAGCTTCTTGACCTCATAGTAACCCCACATGTATTGGGTGAGGTTCCAACAGAACCGACAGCAACAGATGCTGACCCAGCAGCTTCAGGCCATCCCAAAAAAATTGTCTGTTATGTGCTTCAAAACCACTCACGCAGTAATGCGCTATTGGTGGATGGTGAAACGCGTCGTTTAAAACTTGCTCCTGCACTCGATCCTTTGGTCGTGGGGACACATCAAGAAAAAGCATCGATCGTGTTTTTACAGCATAGCGATGAAAATAATTTACTTAACCCTTCACCACACACCTTTCCACCGCGCCTGTTACGTCTAGTTGAAGCATTAGAGCAACAACCCGATTTAGACGTAGAGCTGGTGCCTGTGACGGTACTGTGGGGACGTTCACCAGATAAAGAAGACTCTTGGTTTAAATTGCTATTTACTGACACTTGGGCAACTCCAAGTACGGTGAAGCAGCTGATGAATATCGGTTTACATGGTCGTCAATCATTTTTAGAGTTTCATGAAAGTCAATCTTTACGTGCTTTGGTCGACTTTGCAAAAACCACCTATCCGAATTTATCGCCTGCGACCTACATTCTAAACACCTTAAATAATCAGCTCGATGCACACCGTGAAGCGGTACTCGGTCCCGATCTTTCGGACCGTCGCAACGTGATGCATTCATTGATTAAAGCCAGTGATGTACAAGATGCGATTCGCCGCGAAAGTATCCGCGGCAAAATTAGCATGTTGGACGCTGAACGTCGTGCCATTGGTTATGTCAATGAAATCGTATCGGACTATTCACACTCAACCATCCGTTTTGCGGAAATGGCGCTGGCACGGTTATGGACCCAGCTCTATGACGGGGTTGAAGTGCATAACTTCAATACAGTTCGTGAGTTGGCTAAAGACTACGAAATTGTGTATACCCCATGTCACCGTAGTCATATCGACTATTTACTGCTGTCTTATGTGGTGTATAACCGTGGTTTGATGGTGCCTTATATTGCTGCGGGCGATAACCTGAATATGCCATTTGTTGGGCAAATTCTACGTGGTGGCGGTGCATTCTTTATTCGCCGCACTTTCCGCGGTAACGCGCTCTACACTTCGGTCTTTAAAGAATACCTATACAGTATTTTGTCGCGTAATACGCCTTTGGAATACTTCATCGAAGGTGGTCGTTCACGTACAGGTCGTCTGCTACCACCGAAGACAGGTATGTTAGCCATGACGGTGCACAGTCACTTGCGTGGTCGCGCCAAACCGATTGTCTTTGTTCCGACCTATATTGGCTATGAACGCTTAATGGAAGGTGCGACCTACGTCGGCGAGATGAACGGTAAACCGAAAGAAGCCGAGTCTGTCTTTGGGATTCTACAAACTTTACGCAAAATTGAACGTATTTTCGGGAAAGTCCATCTCAACTTTGGTGAGCCCGTTTTCCTCGATGACATGTTGAAAAAGCATGGCGCTGAGAATGTGCAAATTGCTAAAAATGATGATCCAATTCCGCAAGAAGTCTCTGATGCAGTCAACAGTTCTGCACATGCAATTTTAGAAAATATTAACCGTGCAGCTGTGGTGAATCCTGTTTCACTCTTGTCTTTGGTGCTGCTGGCTACTGAGAAGCATACTCTGGATGAAGAAATTTGTATCAAACAGCTTGATACCTATCGCAAACTACTAACAACTCTTCCTTATGATGAGCGCCTCTTGGTCACGCCATTATCAGGTAAAGAAATCATTGCTTATGGTTTAAAGCTGAAACTGATCAAACGCGTCAATCACGTTCTTGGTGACATTATTGCGATTGCGGACAATCAAGCAGTACTGCTGACCTACTTCCGTAATAACATTTTGCATGCCTTTGTATTGCCATCTCTTGTTGCCGCTTTGGTTGAACATAATGGAACCATTGGCCGTGGTGATTTAATCAATGTAATTCGCACGCTGTATCCATTCTTAAAAGCAGAACTGTTTTTAAAATGGGAAGATGCTGAACTCAAAGATCAAATCTGTGCTTATGTAGATGGTTTGATTCAAGCCAAACTGATTTCTGAAGATGCCGAAGGCCACTTGATTTCTCCTGCTCCAAACAGCGAAGACCATAACCAGTTGGTGGTATTGGCAGCGCCAGTCATGCAGAGTCTTGAACGTTACTACATGACGCTTGCGCTGATTACACAGCGTGGTTCTGGGAATATTTCAGCACGTCAGGTGGAAGAGCTCAGTCATTTGGTGGGTCAGCGTCTATCTGTCCTATATGAGTTCAATTCACCTGAATTCTTTGATAAAGCCCTGTTCCAAAGCTTTATTAAAGTGCTGACGCAACAGGGTTATATCAGCACCAACTCAGACAACGCGATTGTGTTTGATGAGAACTTCCAAAACGTTGCTCAATATGCCAACTTGGTACTGGATGATGTCACGCTACAAATGTTGCAACACATCACTACTTTCAGCGATGAAGAACTGAAAGACACGCTCGACAAAGTAGCTGCTGAACAAGCGAAGAAGCGTTTGAAACGTAAGAAGAAGTAATTTCTTTTTAAAAGCATAGGTATCTACAAAATGTAGGTGCCTATGCTGTTCAACAAGAAAATACTAAATAAAAAATTTAAGCCAATATAGGTTAAATAGATAAATAGTTGAGGAATACTTTTTATAAATTTGGACTTTACCTAATTCTATTTATGATCCATATATTCATGAATTAGCAAGAAATATAAACTTTAAAATTAAATACTGAACAACAAGCTAGTACAACCAATCATTAATGATCCAGTAGGATATAGATTAGTTTCAAATATAACTCTAATTCCAGTAGCTCCACTGCTTTTTTTAATTTACCAAAGTATACAATAATGAAATATATAGTTTTTTTAAGTATTTTATTGGCATCATTCTCAATTATAGGTTGTAAAGAAAAACGTGTTCGTTACTTTCAATACGAAATTCTAAATAATGAAAGTATTTGTTCATTGAAACCTAAGAAGATTTTTGAGTCTAAAGAGTTTTCAATGTTCGATACATTTTTTAAAGATATGGATGGAAATCCTAATGATGAATTATCAGAAACTATTTATAAAGAAAGTTTAAAAAATCTATCTAATACAAGTAGTAAATATATTTTTTGTTTCCCAAAGAGTAGTTTGAAATCAGATTTTTTAGAAACGTATATTCAAGTTGAACTACAAAGAGGGAAAACTTTTCGACAATACGAATTTAAAAATTATTTTTGCATAAAAAATAATGACTTAATTAATTTTATTGAAAAAGAAGAAAGTATAGAAGTATGCGAATAATGTTATTTCTCATACAGTTAACATAATACCTCTTACGCTATATTATTAATTTTTTATATAAATACCAAAACTTTAATTAAAATATGCCCAAGAGCTCATCTCACTAAAACCAGTTTTTACTGGGCTTTTACTAACAACGCCAAATAATCATCAAAGCAATGGGAATGCTGTCATTCAAAATGATTTAACAGCCATGTTAACTAAGGGAATAGGTACAGATAAGAATCCTGAGAAAGTATTGTTTTGGCTTAATAAAGCTGCGGAACAAAATTTTCCCGAAGCTCAATATAATTTAGGGTTAATGTATGACTCAGGGAATTACGTTACTAAAGATAGAAAAAAAGCCTTAGAATTTTATCAGTTAGCAGCTAAGTCTGGATTAAGTTAAGCTCAATATAATTTAGCTAATGCTTATCGTGATGGTGTAGTTGTTCAGAAAATGAAGAAAAGGCTCTAGAACTTTATCTTAAAGCAGCAGAACAAAACCTACCTGAAGCTCAGAATAATGCAGCATATATATATGCAAATACTTATAATGATTTAGAAAAAGCAAAATTTTGGTTTACTAAATCATATGAAAATGGCAATGCGGCAGCAGGTGAAGCTTTAAAAGAGTTGAATGAACTATCTTCTAATTAAATCATAGAATAACGCACATGAAACAACTAGGCTTTGTTGCACAAACCTATCTGTAAAGGGTTTTTCAGCGATATAATTTTCAAATGAAGAAGCCTACACACAAAATCTACCGCACAACCAATTGGCCCGCATATAACCGAGCACTCATGAGTCGCG